>URSW01000048.1 GCA_900550625.1 uncultured Eubacteriales bacterium | reverse complement strand
GGAGTTCAGACCCCCGTCTATGAGGGAATGATCGTCGGACAGTGCCCCAAGATGGAGGATATCGCCGTAAACGTGTGCAAAAAGAAGCACCTCACCGCGATCCGCTCGACGGGCGCGGACGAAGCGCTCCGCCTGACACCGCCGATCATATTCAGCCTTGAAGAGGCGATTGAGTTTATCGCGGAGGATGAGCTCATTGAGGTCACTCCGAAGTCGATACGCCTCCGCAAGAGAACGCTCAGCACCGAGCAGCGTCTCAAGGATCAGGCGAAAAAGAAAAAGGGGCTTTGATAAGTCCGGTGTGCAAATCAAAAATATACATATAAAAATACGGAGGAAACAAAAATGTCAGACAAGATTTTAGTTGAAACCTCGGCGCGTCACGTCCACGTCACCGAGGAGCAGATCGCAATTCTCTTCGGCGAGGGCGCGTCCCTCACCCCCAAGAAGGATCTCAGCCAGCCCGGACAGTTCGCCTGCGAGGAGCGCGTGACCGTCGTCGGACCGAAGAAGTCCATTCCGAACGTGATCATTCTCGGACCCGCACGGAGCGCGGCACAGGTTGAGGTATCCCTCACCGACGCACGCTCGCTCGGTGTTACGGCTCCCGTCCGCGAGAGCGGCGACGTTGCCGGCTCCGCTCCCTGCAAGCTCGTCGGACCCTGCGGAGAGGTCGAGCTTACCGAAGGCGTTATCGCCGCAAAACGTCACATACACCTCGATCCCGCAACCGCCGAAACGTTCGGACTTGAGGACAAGCAGGTCGTAAGCGTCAAGATCGACTCCGACGAGAGAAGCACCGTGTTCGGCGATGTCGTATGTCGCGTAAGCCCCAAATTCGCTCCCGCGATGCACATCGACACCGACGAATCGAACGCAGCGTGCGCATTCGGCGAGTGCTACGGCGAAATAATCAAATAATCTTTGAAAACGGGGGATCCCCCCGTTTTCGTTAATCCGGGAAACGCGTGTACGGCGCGCGGCGAAGCGGCTTTATTCGAAAAGCGCATCGGCGGCGCTGCCGCGTCCGACAGACACGGAGAAATTATGATAAAAGCAATTATTTTCGATCTCGACGGCACGCTCTGCGACACCATGGAGGATCTCAGAGAGGCGATGAACGCCATGCTCCGCTCGTTCGGCTGGGCGGAGCGCCCGCGAGGAGCTGCTCCGCTTCATAAACCGCGGTGCGCGAAACTTCGTTGCGGATTCGATGCCGGACGGCTCATACTCATCCATTGACGACGAATCGGTGACGCGCGCTCTCAAAAAGTACAACGACTGCTATGCAAAGTGCTGCGGCAATGCGACCCGTCCCTACGACGGAATTGCAAAGGCTCTTTCCGAACTGAAAAAGACGTACCGTCTCGGCGTTCTCTCAAACAAGCAGGAGCCGTTCGTCAAGAAGATCATCGGCGACATCTTCCCAGGGGTGTTCGACAGCGTCCACGGTCAGGTCGAGGGTATCCCGACGAAGCCCGATCCGCTCTCGCTCGAGCGCGCGATCTCGGAGCTCGGGGTGACAGCCGGTGAATGTGCGTTTGTCGGTGACAGCGATGTTGATATGAAGACCGGGCGCAACGCTCTCATGCATCCCGTCGGGGTCACATGGGGATACCGTTCGCGCGAGATCCTCAAGGCGGCGGGAGCCGAGGCGCTCTGTACCTCTCCCGAAGCGCTCGGCGGTGTGATCGCGTCGCTCTGAGCTGACCGTATGATGCTTTTCGGCATCGCTCCTTATTTCGGGAGTGATGCCGATTTTCGCATTTTCGCATCGGCGCGCGCAGGAGCAATACGCTGTGCGGCGGTGCGGCGGAAGCCTTGCGCAGTTCAGCGATTCGCCGCCCCACACACGTTTTATCGAAAGCCCCGCGCGGCTTCGCAAGTTCGCAAAATCCCGCCGCGTCGGAGCAGAAAAAATCCCCCGCACGAAAGCCGTATGCCGATCGTTCGACCGGGCAGGCGGGGTGAGGGGGATTTTTATTTTGAGATCGGGTCGGGAAATACACGGCGGCAAAGCTCGCCGGAGATCGGACACGCGGCAAAGCACGCCGTCCGGGGCGATCGTCCCGGGCAGACTGTTCATCCGGCCGCATCGGATAAACCGACAGGGCGATCAGCACGGTATATCAGCCGGCGGCGGTCACGGACTCGAATCCGAAGTCCTCAATCGAGATATCGTCGATTCCGGACTCGGAGATCATCTGCTCGGTTCCCGCGATTGCAAGAGCCGAAAACAGCACGCTGAATTCTCTTATGCTCTTGGCATCCTCGGCGCCGAGTGCGGGCTCGGTCCGGGTAACCGTTATGCCGCTTCCGGTATCGGCGTTAAATTTATCGGGGGTGATTTTGCCTTCCCAATAAAACATCTCCCCGGCATCCGTGAGATATGCGAAAAATTTACACGGCGCTTTTCCGGGCTCAAGCTGAATACCGAACGTGAGACCGTTTTCGTCGTCGTCAGCTACGGAGACAAGCGCAAGAATCTTGTTCTCGACCTCCATATTCTCGATCCTGAACGAAAACCCGTTCTCCTCGTCTCTGCCGTCGATGTACACGCTCTGATATCCGAGGAGGTAATGTCTGTATACGACATATGCGTAATCGGGGGATTTCTCGTCGCAGCGTGTGCACTTGCCCGTCACTCTCATATCGAAGTCGTGACCGAGCGGGCGCGTATCGACCTCGGCACTGTCTCCGCAGACCTTGCAGGTGAGCTTCGCTTTTCCTCCGTTCAGACAGTCGGCGGCAACAGTCTCCTCCTTGGTATCCCAATGGCAGAGGCGAACCTCCTTCCATCCCGCAAGCGCTTTGATAAGCTGAATAAGATCCTTCATATCGATCTTGCCGTCGTGAAGCGTATCCGAGTTTGCCTCGTTTATCGTCACGGGGTAATCCGAAAGGTTGCGAATAAGTATAATTATATCCTTCATTCCGACGCTGCCGTCGCCGTTTACGTCGCCGGGGGTGATCCCGTCGGTGCAGTTATCCGCAGCATGCGCGGGAAATGCGGCGACGCATACTGAAAGCGTCATCACGGCGCAAAGCAAAAACGCAAGTATTTTCTTCATTATCGTTCCTCCGTTGTATTTGTCTTGTTCAACTGTGGATTTTATCACAAAACGGTATTTTTGTCAATAGAAATTGAGGAATCGGAAGAAAAACGCAAAAAAGACTATTTTCATTCCGAATTTTATTGACATTGCCCCCCGCAATTGTTATAATTCGTTATGGGCTCGGCGCACGCCGTAAATACACCCGAAGGACGGAACGTCAAATGAAGAATTACACCTTTGAACATATAGATACCAAACGCTGGGGCATCGGAAACTACCCTGCGGGAATGATGAAGGGCGACGGCGGCGATATCATGGTCGATGCCGGCGCGTATGTGCTCTCCACATCCGATTACGGCGACACATGGACCGAGATAAGGGACGGCAGACGGCGCGGCAACTTCACCCGCCTTGCGGACGGCTCGTACATAAGCCCCGGATTCCACAGCGTCGTAAACTTCGATTTCGATGTCGAGACGCAGGAAAAGATACCGTTCGTGCTCCGCATCGCGCGCGCCGAGAATTTCGACGTGCTCCGCGCGGGAACGGCGCAGTGCGAATACTGCTCCGTCGATATTCCCGATCTCGCGGTCGGCTTCGGCGACAGCGAGGACAAGAAGAACTATCACACCGGCTCGGTCGATCACGGCGTGATACAGCTTGAAAACGGCGACATCATAATGACGATGTACGGTCAGTTCAAGAGCGACCGCTCAAAGCTCGAGTATTTCAAAAACTACGATTTCTATCAGTACCGCTCATGGTGCCTGATCTCTCACGACAACGGTCACACCTTCGAGTATCTCTCCACGATCGCGGACTGTCAGACATACCCGATCGCGGACGCGGAGGGCTACTGCGAGCCCGATCTTCTCTGCCTCGGAAACGGTCACATCCTCGCGGCGATAAGAACTCAGGGACACGAAGTCTACACGCCCATGTTCTTCTCACACTCCTACGACAGCGGAAAAACGTGGTCGAAGCCCGAGGTGCTCAATCCCTACGGAGTTCTTCCGCGGCTGATCCGTCTCGAGAACGGCGCGATCGTCTGCGCGTCGGGCAAGTGGGACACGTTCATGCAGATCTCGGGAGATGAAGGATACACATGGTCGAAGCCGTTCATCGTCGCCGAAAACGACGGTCAGTGGGATCGCGGTCCGTCAGGTTATGTCTCGATATTTGAGACAAGACCGAACGAGATCCTCATCGTATACGACACGACCGAGGACAAGGTGTCCGACGACATAAAGCTCGGCGAGCGCCGCATAGTTTATATGTCGCGCTACCGGGTGATCGAAGAGGCGTGACCGAAAAACGCCGCATTTTCCGTTTACCGTGCAGAATTCACGCATACGGGAACGGACAAAATCACAGCGCCGCGCGGCATACCGCATCGGCGGCGGAACGGAGACAAATCATTATGAATGAAACGATAAAACCCCTTTGCTCCCGTGCAAGCTGCCGCAGCTTCCGAGGAGAACAGATATCGATATCGGAGCTGCGCGAGGTTCTCGCCGCGGGCAGTCACGCGCCTTCCGGAATGAATCGGCACAGCGCGCGTGCCGTCGCCGTGCAGGACCCCGACAAAATAAATCTTCTCTCGCAGCTCAACGCCTCCGTCATGGGCGGCAGCGGCGATCCCTTCTACGGCGCGCCGACGGTGATCGTCGTCATGGCGGATTCCTCCGTGCCGACATACATCGAGGACGCGAGCCTTGCAATCGGGAATATGCTGAACGCGGCGTATTCGCTCGGTCTCGGCTCATGCTGGATTCACCGTGCGAAGGAGGAAATGGCGTCCCCCGATGGCAAGCGGCTCATGAAGGAATGGGGGATAGATCCGTCGTATGTCGGAGTGGGAAATGTGATTCTCGGATATCCGGCGGAAGCCCTCCCCGAGGCAAAAGCGCCCCGCGAGGATTTCGCACTGCTCGACGACTGAGCGGAAACTGTCGTAAAACGCCGCACGGCGGCTCACGAATAAATTAAAATTTTCTAAGGAGAAAAACCGATATGGAAAAAGTCAAGGTCGGAGTGATCGGATGCGGCTGTATTGCAAACGCGGCTCACATCCCTTCCTACATGAAGTGCGACGATGCGGAGATCAAGTATTTCTGCGACATCGTCAAGTCGAAGGCGGAGAAAGCAGTTGAGGAGTACAAGTGCGGAAGCGCGATCGACGATTACCGCATCATCCTGAACGATCCCGAGATCGACGCGGTAAGCGTCTGCACGCCCAACCTCATGCACAAGACGATCGCAATCGACGCTCTGCGCGCCGGAAAGCACGTTCTCTGCGAGAAGCCCGCGGCACGCATTTACTCCGAGGCGCTCGAGATGCAGAAGGTTCAGCATGAAACCGGAAAGATCCTGAACATCGGTGTCGTCAACCGCTTTGCCACCTCCGTAAACGAAGTCCGCCGCCGCATCATGAGCGGTGAGCTCGGAGAGGTATACCATGTATTCGTAAACTTCCGCTGCCATCGCTCCATCCCCGGAATCGGCGGCGCATTCACCACCAAGGCGATCTCCGGCGGCGGCGTGCTCATCGACTGGGGAGTTCACCGCATCGACCTTGTAATGTATTGCCTCGGCGATCCTCAGCCCCTCGCGGTATGCGGCAAAGCGTTCTCGAAGCTCGGCTGCGACATTCCCAACTACCTTTACCGCGGAATGTGGTCCGAGGAGACCCGCAACGTGAACGGAACCTACGATGTAGACGACAGCGTAACGGCTTTCATCCGCACCGAGGGACCGATCATCTCCCTCGAGGGCGCATGGGCGCAGAACATCGAGCCCGAAGAGAACTACATCGACTTCATCGGAACCGAAGGCGGCATCCGTCTTGTTTACGGCGGCGGCTTCTCGGAATACAAGGTCGCATCGAAGACCTTCATCTCCGAAGAGGCAAAGTTCGACCGCGGAGATATGTTCCTGAACGAGATTCAGAGCTTTATTCACAGCGTGAAGACCGGCGAGAAGATTCAGTCCCACATCGACTACGCAATTCTCACGTCGAAGATCATGCAGGGCATCTACGATTCCTCCGATTCCGGAAAGGAAATCGTATTCTGATCGCAAAAATCCGAAAAGGAGAGCTTTCGCTCTCCTTTTTCGTTGAATTTCGGGCATTTAACGGCGGAGCATCCGAAGAGGAAGGTGTCCGCCGTGTGCATCAAAGACATAGCTCTCCAAGGCGGCTGAGTATGCAAAATCCCGGCGCGCACGAAGGATAATCGGTAATCGCCGGACCTACAGCCGATAGCGGACGCTCCGCCTTTTGCTGCCGCCCTTCACTCATGACGGAATGCCTTATGTTCCCGTGATCGGATCCTCAAGCAGCGGCAGGTACGGCGGCGCGAAGATGAACACCGCGAACAGCACACCGATCAGGCAGAGCAGGGAAAAAGCGAGATACGGCATAGGCACTTCGCGCCCCCTTTTTAAAAATTTTTAAAAAGCGTGCTTTCCGGAATGAACGATGCCGCCGCTGCGAAGAATATCGCTATGTTGACCGCGTCGGGGGATTGCCGATCGCGCCGTTGTATGGTAAAACAGCACAAAGTCCATCGCGCTCCCGGCAGAGCGCCCGCATCGAACGTCGGGCTTCTGTCGAGCACCGGGCGCCCGGCAGCAACACCCATACCGAACGGCTTATAAAACTGCGGAGGACCCCCTACACGAGAGGATCCCCCGCAGTTTTGCGTTTTTTGCGGTTTACGCAATATATCCTTTTGCCGACCGGTTTTTAAAGCTGCCGCCGACACAAAAGGCTTGGTTATCCGGGCATTTTACATATCGCACCCGAAAAATGCGTTCGCTCCGACGCAATACGCCGTATGGCGATGCCCATGGGCACGATGCCCGATGCCCGCCTCAGCGCACTGCCGTTTACAGCGCGTCCGCAGGTGCGTCCTCGGGACGGTATCCCGAGAATCCGAGCCCGTCGATCGCGCCGATCAGCGCCATATCCTCGGGAGAAATCTCAAAGTCGAACACCTGAGTGTTTGCCTTTATCCTGTCCGGATGCACGGACTTCGGCAGCGGGATCACTCCGCTCTGAAGAGCAAACCGGATGCAGAGCTGTGCGACGGACTTGCCGTATCTGCCCGCGATCTCCGCAAGACGTACATCTCCGAGAACCGCGCCGCATCCGAGCGGGCTCCAAGCTTCGACCGCGATTCCGAGCTCGCGGCATCTCTTCACGTTCTCCGGCTGTGTATATCCCGGATGAAATTCTATCTGATTTACGCAAGGTGCAACCTCGGCTGTCTCAAGGAGCGCGTCAAGGTGGAGCGGCTCGAAATTCGACACGCCGAGCGCGCGGATCTTGCCCGTGCGGTAAGCCTCCTCGAATCCGCGCCACGTCGATGCGTTAATCTCCTTCCAATCGGGAGATATCTTCGCCACGCAGGGCCAATGGATAAGGTAGAGATCGAGATAATCGACGCCGAGGTTTTTAAGCGATACGTCGATCGCCGCCTTCGTCTTTTCGTACCCGCGCTCGGTGACCCAATGCTTTGTCGTGAGGAATATATCGCCGCGGTTTACACCGGACGCGCGTATTCCCTCTCCGACACTGATCTCGTTCCCGTAGACCCACGCGGTATCGATATGCCGATATCCCGCGTCAAGAGCCGCCTTCACGCAGTCGCGCGCGGTGTCCCCGTCGGGTGTCTGCCATGTGCCGAATCCGAGAATCGGAATCTCAACTCCGTTTGAAAGGCGGTGTGTATCTGTAAGTGATCCTGCCATATTTATCTCCGTTCCGCCGCCGAAGGGGCGGCAAAAATTGAATATGAATCCTTCCGTGCTCCCGCTGTAAAAGGTCGGCGCAAACGAAAGAGGTTTCGAAAAAGCAGAGCCGCAAAACGTTCCTTCGTGGAAGTCGTGCGAATGAGCCGCGCGAATGCAGGGGGATTTACTTCTGCGGATCGATATACTGCCAATAGGTAACGATATAGTTTATTCCCGACCAGAGAGTCATAACTGTCATCGCAGCCATCGTGATATAGGTAAGGATATGGTACTCGCCGAATATCTTTATCCGTCCGAGAAGCACGGGCTCAAGGAAGATTACGGAAATGCAGACCATCTGTGTGGTGGTCTTGACCTTGCCGAGCCAGCTTGCCGCAACAACGATTCCGTCGCGTCCCGCGATGACGAGTCTGAGAGACGTTACCGCAAGCTCACGGAACACGACGATCGCCGCAGCCCAAAGAAACGCGGGGCGGATATCGGGAAATCCGGGCACGGTTCCGTCATAGCGGACAAGAATCCCGAGAAGCGCGGCAAATACGATGAACTTATCCGCGAGGGGATCCATGAACTTGCCGAAATCCGTTATTAGGCTGTATTTTCGTGCGATCTTTCCGTCGATAAGATCGGTAAGCGAAGCGAGGATAAATACCGCCGCCGCGGATATCTGGACAGCCGCCGCGGGAAGCGGGAGCATGAGCAGTATGAGCAGTATCGGTACAAGTATTATGCGAAAAACCGTAAGTTTGTTCGGCAGATTCATTTTAAGCAGTCGCCTTCGGAAAAAGGCTTTCCTTTCTCATTTGATCGTTTGTCGCTCAGGCCTGTAAGCCCGCCGAACCGATCGGCGATCGGTCGGTGCTCATCACTCAGAGCATCTCTCCGACGAGGTCGTAGTCCATCGCCTCGGTGATGCGGACACGCACGAAATCGCCCTGATTCGGTCGGTCCGATGCCTCGGGCAGCTTGAAATACACCTTCCCGTCAACCTCGGGGGCGTCTGCGGCGCTCCTTCCATAGAAGCATTCCGCCACGGTGTCAAATCCCTCGCAGAGCACGTCGAGCTCTTCGCCGATCTTCGCCTCGTTCTTCGCTGCGGTGATCTCAAGCTGCGCCGCCATAAGGATATCGTATCTGTCCTGAGCGGTCTGCGCGTCGATCTGATCCTCAAAATCGTATGCGGGCGTACCCTCCTCGCGCGAGAAGGTGAACGCGCCGAAGCGGTCGAACTCCGTTTCCTTCACAAATTCGCAAAGCTCGGTAAAGTCCTCATCGGTCTCGCCGGGGAAGCCCACGATAACGGTCGTGCGGAGCACCGCGCCCGGAATCTCGCGTCGTATTTTCGCAAGCGCTTCTCTGACCGTTGCGCCGTCTCCGCGTCTGTTCATGCGTTTCAGCACGGTATCGGAGATGTGCTGCACGGGAATATCGAAATAAGGAAGTATTCTCGGATTGTCACGGATGACCGAAAGAAGCCGGTCGGTTATTCTGTCGGGGTAAAGGTAGAGCAGGCGTATCCACGGGAAATCTGTCTCCGCAAGCAGC
>URSW01000047.1 GCA_900550625.1 uncultured Eubacteriales bacterium | reverse complement strand
CAGCTTGAGATGCCTGCCGTATGCGGTGAAGCTTTCGTGAATCTGGAGTGCAAGCTCGCGCGTCGGAGTTATGACGAGCGCGGATATCTTGCGCTTTTCCGCACCTGCGGGACGTTCTGCGAGACGCTGAAGTATCGGTATCGCAAACGCCGCGGTCTTGCCCGTTCCCGTCTGCGCACAGCCGAGAAGATCGCGTCCTTCCAATACAACGGGAATCGCCTCTGCCTGTATGGGGGTCGGCTCGGAGTATCCTTCTTCGCCGAGCGCGGTAAGAATCTGTTCGTTTAAGTTGAGTTCCGAAAAATCCATTAAAATGCCCTTCTTTTGTGAATCCTGCTGTCTGCCGTGCATCCTTTTTGCCGCGGCGGAAAGGATCGCGGAAAAAACGTATGATGCCGAAAAAACATCACTGTTTCCGCCGCACGAAAGTTATCCCGATTATTTTATCACATTATAAGTTACTTTGTCAACCTGAGATGTATTCGAATTGATTTTTCTTTTGTAGGTGCATCCGGTGACCTTATAATTTGAACATCCGAAGAAGTCACCGTACTGACCGGATATTTTTCGAAGTTTGCCGCCGCATATCGGACATTCGTATTGCTCACGTTTCAGATCATCTTTGTAGAGTTCCTTCAGTTCCATGGCAAAAACGGATTCTTTTCCCTTTACCGTAACGATAAAGGCTTTCTTTTTTGCACGCGTCAGCGCAACATAAAACAGGCGGCGCTCTTCGGCATAGGGATATTGGTCGCAATTGTCAAGAAGCAGGTCAAGTATCGGGGAATCCTGTATTTTACTCGGGAAGCCCATTTTTGATTTTTTGTTGTTTATTATGAATACATAATCTGCCTGAAGTCCTTTTGACTTATGTGCCGTTAAAAAGTTCAGCGTGAGGTCGGGTCTTGGGCGATAGATGATTTTTATCAGTCCGAGCTGATTGTCATAACGGCACTCAAACAGTCCGCTTTTGTTTAATAATTCTGCATCAAAAGAATATCTTCCTATGAAAAAGACACTGCTTTTTTGAGGCAGATCATTTATTCGTTTGGCGACAAATTCTATTGCACATTGCTCATTGAAGCCGGATACTTCTCCCAAAGCAAATCCTGCATCGGCGTTCGGACTGACGATGTTCTTTCTGATCTGCATCGGATTTTTCATTATAAAATCACTGCTGATGTCAATCAATTTTTTCGGAAAGCGGTAAGTCGTTTCGATTTTACTGATTTCCGTACGCCCCCAATAATGCTCGAAATTAATAATATAGCTTATGTCGCTTCCCGCAAATCTGTAAATACTTTGCCAATCATCACCTACGCAGAATAGCTCATAATCGCTTGACTGCCTCAAACTGTTCAAAAGAAGAAAACGTGATTTTGAGATGTCCTGATATTCATCCACTATAACATATTTATACGGATTTATATATTTGCCTTCGTCTACATACTGTCTTGCTGTGTTGATCATATCGTTAAAGTCAATTTCACCGTTCTTCGCAAGATAATCATTGTATGCATTATATATCGGTTCAATAAGCAAAAGAATTATTTTGTTATTATTATTTGTGTTTTCTCTTTCGGCATTTAACTTACGGACGTATTCAATTGAGTATCGGTTGCTTTTTATGAGGTTTATAACGGTCTCAAACAATTCGACTACTCCCTCGAGAATATCATCTTCGCTTTGTGAAATTTGATTCCATACCTCTGCTTCGGATTTTGGTGTTATGCATACTTCGAAGTTTATAAGATTTCGGTGGAGGTTTTCAAGCAGCGTTCCTTCTGATTTTTCATAGGCAAAGCATTCTATCATTTTTGTACCGTTGCTTTGGTGAAGATTGCGTTTCCACTCTATGGAGTCAAGATAATGCTGAGATGCGGTCGTGGTGCCGTATGCCGAAAACCACGGCGGTACTTCACCGTTTCTGTTTATGCCGAAATATTCAATGTAAATATCGTAATCCGGCAGGTAAAAATCAGGGTGATACTGACCGTATATTTCTGTGCGTGTGTCGATTTTGTAAGGTTGTTCATAGATATACTGTATTCCGTTTTGAGTGAGAAAATTTGCAATATCCATTTCGCCGTAGCTTTTGACCTCGTTTCCGCAGAGAGTTATCGGCGGATTGAACTTTAAGTATTCTTCGTATTCCTCCTTTGTCTTGAAATCGAATTCGGATTTCGCGGATATACGGTTGTAAACCATATACGCATTTAAAAGTTTAAGATACGATTCGGATTTCATCTCGGTAAGTATCTGTTCTTTGATAAATTTTTTTAATCGCAGCTGCGTTATTTTCGGAAATGCCGCATCAACTGCCGAGATGATATTGAGCCCTAATTTGTGAAAAGTAGATGCGGCTATGTTATATCCGGTTTCTTTTCGAATTCTTTCATTCATTTCGGATGCGGATGCATTTGTGAAAGAAAGAACTAATATGTCCTCCGGTGCGCATTGTTTTGATTTCAGAAGAAATTTTATTTTTCCTATAACTGTGGTCGTTTTTCCTGTTCCTGCGCCGGCAATGACAAGGTGATTGTGACTGTCTTTTACGATACATTCCATTTGTTGGCGGTCTAATTTCCGACCTTCGACATTGCCTATAAGATTGTAGGCGTTTTTGATCATTTCGTTTGTTACTTTGCGGTTGTGGAAAAGAATGCGCTGTTCTAAATGTTTTTTGTTTTCTGTTAATTTTGTATGTTCGTTAATCAGACCGGAGAAATGTTCGGCTTTCTTTAGATTTTTGATTTCATCGGACCTTGTTTCCTGAAGGGCTTTTGAATATGTTTTTTTCCATTTTGTGTATTCGTCGGTGTCTATAAGAACATGAGCATCGCAAAACAGTCGGTCCGCAGCCTCGTTTGCAGACTTAAACCGTGCAATGGTATTGTCACATAATTCGTTTCTTGCTGCAATTTTGGCTTTACGTCGGTTGAGCAGCACTTTTATAAAATTAATCATATCATGAATTCCTTATAAAATATACAATATTAAAAAATTGATGTGCATTTTGACCGTTTTATTTATGATAGCATGTTTTTTGATATTTGTAAAGTATTGCTCAGGCGAAGATAATCAAGAAATTGCTTCAAAACACAGTATACTTGCGTTTTCATTTTTTCTTTGTTATAATATGCTTACAGACATCTCTACCGAATTCGGAGGTATGATTTCATGAAACACGGAAAAATTCTGTCCGCACTCCTGAGTGCGGCGATTCTTTTCGGAGCGGTGCTTTGGGTTCCGGTCTCGGGCGCGGACAAGGCATTGACTCTGAAAGCGGAGTCGCGGCTGACTCTCGACCGTGAGGCGGGCTGTATTCGCGGAATCTACGGCGAGGTTACGGCGGACGACCTTGCTGCGGAATTCGATGACGGCGCAGTCGTTGCCGTAGAGGATTGTGTTCTCGGCGGCAGCGATCTTGTTCCGTCCGGAGCCGTTGTACGGCAGGGCGAGGATGAGCTTCGGGTGATAATCTACGGTGATGTAAACCGCGACGGCAAGATAAATGTGCGCGACATTATTCTGCTGCTGCAGAAGGTCGCCGGATGGGATGTTTCGGTCGATGTTTCGGCAGGCGATGCCGAGGCGGACGGAAAAATCTCCTTGGCTGATGTAATAGCCGTGATCAGATGGGCTGCGGGCTGGGACGTAATACTCGGCGAGGCAGTTTATCCCGCAGTGGATTTTGAGCTCGGCGATTTCTCGGTCGTTGTGCCGTCTGAGACGGACAACTTTGAGAATGAAGCTGCGCGGCTTCTCTGCACGGCGCTTGACAGCGTCTACGGCACGACGAAGGGAAATAATCGCATAATTACCGACAAGAGCACGGCAGAATTGGAGATCATTCTCGGCGACACCTCGCGCACAAAGTCGAGAAAGGCTGCGGCGGGACTCGGGGAGTTCGATTGGGTTTATGATGTGCAGACGAAAAAGAGCATCGTTATCAATGCCGGAGACAGTGCCGGACTTTATGAGGCGGTGAGCGCGTTTCTGTGGGACAGCTTCGGTTATGTGAACAAGTACAACCGACTCGGCTCATATGTTAAGTGGACCGGCAGTGAATACGTGACGGTCGAGGCGACGAAAAACGTAACGTCGGGAACGCGCCGTCTTTATTCGCATAAGACTGTGTGCGAGGAGCTGACGCTTGACGGCATCCCTGTCGAGGAGTACACTGTTTTTTCGTCAAATCCCGGTAACGGAATGGCAACTTTTCTCGCCCGCAGTATAAAAAAGACTTGCGGCAAGGATGTGAGTATTGCCGATTCCGCGGGATATAACGGGGGAAAAGCAATATTCGTAAAATGCGGCAGTGATGAGCACGATCCCGAGATAGGGACGAACACATTTATAATTTCAGCCGATGATGACAAAATCATCATTGATGCAATTACGGAGAACGGGATTCTCTTCGCCATCCGCACATTTGCGGCGAAATATCTCTCGGAATTCGGAGAGGCAAAGTCGGATGCGTCCATTCCCGCACGAACGCTGTACGGCGTTGATTCAAATCTGCTCGAGCTGACGGCGCGTGACAGCAGCGTTTACGAGGACGGCTCGGAGTATGCACAGCTTGAGTATACCGATGCCCACGGCATGCCGGTCAAGGCGTATCTTTTGACCGTGCCGAACGGCGCGTCGCGTATAGTCATGGGTACGCCGGACGGAGATAAGGTTTCCGGCGTCAGCGCAACGGTCCGCGAGCAAATGGAGAGCGAGATCGCATCAGGCAATGATATTTTCTTCGGCATCAATGCGGACTTCTTCCATATAGAATCCGATAATTCACCGCAGGGGCTTTGCGTTAAGGACGGAAATATCCTTAAGCAGAATAACGAAAACCGCCCGTGGATCGCCGTGATGAAGGACGGAACTCTCGACTGCGGAATCGCGGGCGAGGCGAGGGCTAAGATTTCAAATATGCAGACAGGCTTCGGAGCATCGCACGTCCTGCTCCGCCGCGGCACGATTTACCAGAACGGACAGGGCACGCCGTTCGGTGAGATCCGCCACCCGAGAACCGCAATGGGCTACGATGATAACGGATGCGTGTACCTGATAGTCGTAGACGGCAGACAGCAGGAGGTGTCAAACGGCGCATCGCTGCTCGATTTGTCGCTCATGCTGAAGGAACTCGGCGCAACATATGCCGTGAATCTCGACGGCGGCGGATCGTCCACGATGATAGAGAACGCCGTCGGAGAGCTTGTTGTGAAAAACAGCCCGTCCGACGGAGCGCTTCGCAGCATATTCAACTCTGTTTTGATTACAAAATAAGCAGTGTGTTCGACTGCCTTGTGCGGAGCGGCTTTGCCTTTTGAGGCATCGCCGCTCTGCGAGGCTGACGGCGCGGTGATCGTGTGAAGATGATAAAAACATCACATTCCGCTCGCCCGATCAGCCTCCGTTTACTTGTCGGAATCATCTGACAAAAGCGTTTCAGGCGCAGCTTCGTGACAGTGTAAAACGATTCCGCAAATATTTTTCCGAAGGTAATTTCCAAGGTATCAATGCCGTAAAAGGCATCTGAATACAATTTGATTAAGAAAGGTGTGGTCTTTATGAAGATGAATCGTGTATGGAGGGTTCACGCTTCCTAACCCTCCGAATCAAATTTTGGAGGAAATCAAATGGAAAACCGAATCACCATCCGTGAAGCAGTCACGGAAAACGATGTTGCTGCCTTTTGGGAGCAGCTTCATGCCTATCACAAGCGGGACATTTTCCCCGACTCCGATGACGACGAACTTGAATACTTTCTCGGCTCCGGGTATCATGACCGCATGATGGAAATTTACAGCAGACCGCAGGATCGCTGCTTCTTCCTGTTCTTCCGGCGGGACGGACGGGATATCGGATTTGCCATGCCCGTGCTCTTCACTTCCGAGGACGGCAAGTGCTTCATCATGGAATACTGCGTCTATCCGGAGTTTCGCGGGAACGGAACCGGCAGGGAATGCGCCGGGGTGCTGCTTGATTGGGCAAAAGAACGCGGCGCATTGTATGCAGAGCTTAACTGCGGCGGCAGCGAGCGGCGGCGGCATTTTTGGAAAAACGTCGGCTTTGTAGAGAACGGTGTTGACGAGTGGGGAGATGCGCTGATGATCCTGCCCCCGGCAGAAGATGTTCCCATAACCGCGGAAGTCCTCGCCGATCCTGATGATTGGCAGCTCAAAAAGCTTGAAAACGGATTCTTGAAGGAGATCGGGGAACAGCCTGCAACCGAGGAAGAGCAGGAACATCTTGCCCGGGCGATCCGTGACTGGAAGATCACTTTCTTTGTTGCAAAGCGCGGCTGCCGTGCTGTGGGTATGTGCAGCGTCGTAAAATGTTTCTCCACCTTTGCATGTACCGACACGGGAGTGTTCGATGACTTTTATATTGAACCCGTGTTCCGCAGAAAAGGCATTGCCCGGATGCTGACACAAGCTGCACAAAAATGGAGCAGGGAGAACGCCCTCTCCGGTCTGGCTGTCACCTGTGCCCCGTGCGATGAGGGAATGTATCGGGCACTCGGCTTTGATACCGATTTAGGCAAAACGTTTTCTTATCTGAATTAAATCAAAATGGGGGATACCGCACAAAAGTGCGGTATCCCCCATCTCGTTTTTTACAGGCTTTCGCGGAAAGCCTCTTGCAAATCAATTGCATATCAGTCTTGAATAATATGTCCTTTCTCAGATAAAGAGCCGCCGCAGCGCTATGCCCCGGCACGCGGTCCTTTGTGAGAAGTGTGGTTACGAGTGCATCCGAATATTTATTGAACAGGCTGTCGTGTCCGACGCAAAGACCGATTACTACATTCAAATCCGTTTTTCCTGCGTTTAACTGCTTTGCCTGCAAAATCGGATTGCACATGTTCTTCCCGATTTCCTCACAGCATTCGGGAATCCCGACGGCTTTTTTCGACCGTTCCCGCTTTACAGCAAATTTCGAACACCTCAAATCCGTATTTTCATAGAATTTCGGCAAAAATCCCGGCTCCGTGCAGCAATCCCACGCAGGTTGCTATGCCGATCTTTTTGGCAAACTTCGTGATTTCTTCTGCCCGCGTCATTTTACAGAAGTTCTCGTACTCCACTCCCGCGGCGGCTATCATGATTCTTCTGTTTTCTTCGTTATCATATTCGCTGATCGCTTCCTGCTTCAATTCCCGATCCGTATTTGTTGTAAGATAAAAGCCGGGATAGCTTTTATCCATGTGATCGCAATTTCCCGCAGATATGCTCATGCAGAGATGATTTTCGGGGAATCAACGAAATGTTAAACTGACGCAAAATCACGACAGACGCATAAAATCCGGGATTTCCGGACGCTTATCTGTCCGCGCGCGTCATCAATACTACCGTCTCCACATGCGGTGCGCGGGGGAACATGTCCGCACATATCATGCGCCCGATCGAATACGATTTGCCGAGGCGTCCGATGTCGCGCGCGAGCGTTTCCGGATTGCATGATACATACACGATCCTGTCGGGTCGGGCTTCGAGAAGCAGTGCGGCGGTCCTGTCCGAAAGCCCGGCGCGCGGCGGATCGACCACACAGCACGACAGATCGCGCAGCCTCTCCGGATATGCTCCGGCATCTCCGCAGAGAAATTCCGCATTGCCGATGCCGTTTTCAGCTGCGTTTTTCGCGGCGGACGCGACGGCGCTTTCGTTTATTTCGATTCCCGTGACGCTGCATTCCGGGAAGGCTTTTCCGAGCATGAGGGCGAACATGCCGCCTCCGCAGTACAGATCGGCGATGCGCGCACCCGGCGCGGGAGCGGCGAATTCGCATACAACACGGCACAGCTCGGCGCAACCTTCGTTATTTACCTGGAAGAACGACGCCGGAGATACGGAGAATGTTATGCCGCGCACGGTGATCGCAAGCTCGCGAACTCCTCGTATGTGCGTGAATACCGCGCCGGGCAGGGAAGGCTCGCGGTCCGCGGCATATACGGATATGACTTCGGGAAAGCTGTCGGAAAGAGATGCGGCGAGCCCTTCGATCCTGTCGGGCTCGGCGCTTGCGCCTGCCGCACATAGCATTACCGCGCCGCCGTCTCCGCAGCGGAGAAAGAGTGATGGGAGTGCGAGTGAGCTCTCGGCAAAGTACGACGCGCAGAAAGTTCGCAGTCGGTCGAATATTTCGGGGATTATCGCACACCGACCGCTTTCGGGATATACCGGGCGATGGCTTTTCCCGGCGAAATATGCGAGAGAATTTCCCGAAGCGTGGAATACGGCTTTGTTGCGGTACGCATCGGGGGAGGTCGGGATTACCTCTTCCGGCTCCGCCGTGATTTTGTGCCGCCTGAAAGCCTGAACCACGGCGCGCCGCTTGATTTCAAGCTCATGCTCGCAGGTTATGTGGCGGAGCGTGCATCCTCCGCATTCTCCGAACGCATCGCAGCAGCTCGGACAGCGGTGCTCGGAGGGAGATATAAGCTCCCGCATTTCGGCGGTAAGATAATTCTTGCCGCCGCCGTTTATTTCGGCATCGCAGATATCTCCGTCCGCCGCGCCGGGAATGAAAATTACGGCGCCGCTTTTGTCGCGCGTGATCCCCGCACCGTTTATATTCATATCCGTGATGTTGTAGCGCTTCACAGCTTTCCTCCGGGAAAACGCGCCGAATGAGTCCGGCGCGTGTGATGTCATTCGGCACAGTTCTGCCGAGGGACGATTTAATAAAATTATATCCCAAAAGAAAGCGCGTGTCAATTATTTACGGAAAAAGAGCTTTACCGTACTCTGTATCGGTATTACCGATGCGGCGATGAGCACGGCAAGGGCGGCATCGCGCGAGGACAGCGGAATGCACCGTATTGCGCTTCCGCCGAACTCGACGAGCGCGAACTGCACGGCGGATGCAAGCGCCATTATTAGAACGAATGCCGGATTTTTTGATATTCCGGAGAGAAGGTTTATCCTGTCGGTGCGGACGCAGAAGCTTGTGAATATCCCCATGAATATGATTATCACGAAAAATACCGTCAGATAGTACAGGTCGGATACGCCGGGGAAAAGTGAGCGGAAGGCGGGCAGCTTCAGAAACATCAGGCATACCGCCGTCATGAACGAGGACGACAGAAGTATCCGTGCAAGCATCGGCGGAGTGATAAGCCCCTGGGAACGCGGCACGGGAGCTTCGCGCAGGCAGCGCGGATTCGGCGCTTCACCGGCGAATGCGAGAGCGCCGAGCGTATCCATTATCATGTTGATCCAGAGCATCTGCACGACGGTTACGGGCGCGTCGATGCCGATGAACGGACCGATGAATGACACCGCCGTGGCGCACAGATTCATGATTAGCTGGAATGTTATGAATTTTCTTATGCTTTTGAATATCGTTCTCCCGAACAGAACCGCGTTTACGATGGAGCGCAGGCTCGAATCAAGGATCACGATGTCCGAAGCGGCGGAGGCGACCTCGCTTCCCGACCCCATTGCGAATCCTACATCCGCCGCGCAGAGCGACGGCGCATCGTTCACTCCGTCGCCCGTCATGCCGGCGACAAGTCCCGCGGATTT
>URSW01000046.1 GCA_900550625.1 uncultured Eubacteriales bacterium | reverse complement strand
CCGCACCGTTGCGGTGCGCTGCCCTTCGAATCCGATCGCACGCGAGCTGCTACGCCGCTCCGGCGTGCCGATCGCCGCTCCGAGTGCAAATCTCTCGGGAAAACCCTCTCCGACCTGTGCCGAACACGTCATGCAGGACATGGACGGGCGGATCGCCATGGTGATAGACGGAGGCGAATGCGAGATCGGGCTTGAATCGACGGTCATCGCCGTATCGGGAAACAGCGCGAACGTCCTCCGACCGGGCGCGGTAACTCCGGACATGCTTCGCAGTGCGGGGATCGCGGTCACGGTGGACGCAGCCGTGACCGATCCTGCGAAGGCAGGGAGTGCTCCGCAGTCCCCGGGAATGAAATACAAGCATTACGCGCCGAAGGCGGAGCTTTACCTCGTCGAGGGCGGTACGGCGGAGCTTATCGCCGCCGCGCGTTCGGGCGGAAGCCTTCCCTCGGCGACGGCGGTCATGTGCTCCGATGACGATACTGCGAAATTCCCCGGATTTATCGTACTCGACACCGGAAAAAGCGACGAGGAATATGCGCACCGTCTGTTTTCCCTCCTCCGCCGTGCGGACGAGCTCGGCGCGGAAAGGATATATGCCTCCCTACCGCGTGCCGACGGCGACACTCTTGCAATATACAACCGCATCATACGTTCGTCCGCCGGAAAAATAATACGAAAAACGACAAATACCGAAAAGGAAGTTTTATAAATGGCGAGAAAGAAGAAAAACGAGCCTGTCGAGCTTGTGTATTCCGAACCGGTAGTGCAGCCGATAACCGAAACGATCGAGACAAACTATATGCCCTACGCGATGAGCGTCATCGTTTCCCGTGCGATCCCGGAGATCGACGGCTTCAAGCCGTCTCACCGAAAGCTTCTGTTCACCATGTACAAGATGGGGCTTCTCGGCGGAAACCGCACAAAAAGCGCCAATGTCGTCGGCGCGACGATGAAGCTCAATCCCCACGGAGACGCAGCGATATACGACACGATGGTTCGTCTGAGCCGCGGAAACGAAGCGCTTCTCCATCCGTTCGTCGATTCCAAGGGAAGTTTCGGAAAGCAGTACAGCCGCGACATGGCATATGCCGCGCCCCGATACACGGAGGTGCGCCTCGATTCCTTCTGTGAAACGATATTCGACGGGATCGACCGCGACGCGGTAGACTTTGTTCCGAACTACGACAACACGATGACCGAGCCGCTTCTTCTGCCGACGAAGTTTCCGAACATTCTCGTATCGCCGAATCTCGGCATCGCCGTCGGCATGGCGTCATCGATATGCTCCTTCAACCTTGCCGAGATATGCGACGGAACGATCGAGCTTCTGCGCCGTCCGAATACGACGGACGAAAAGCTGCTCGACATCGTAAAGGCTCCCGATTTCTCGGGCGGCGCGTATCTGATATACGACCGTGCGAAAATGCTCGACATTTACCGCACCGGGCGCGGAAGCTTCACTCTGCGCGCGCGATACAGCTACGACAAGGAGAACAACTGCATCGACATTCTCCAGATACCGTATTCCACCTCGATCGAGCAGATACTCGCAAAGATCACAACGCTCGTCAAGGACGGAAAGCTGAAGGAGGTCGTGGACTTCCGCGACGAAATCGACCTCTCCGGATTCAAGCTGACGCTTGATCTGAGGCGCGGCACAAATCCCGAGCAGCTCATGGCAAAGCTCTACAGGCTCACTCCGCTTCAGGACGATTTCTCCTGCAACTTCAACGTGCTGATCGGCTCGACACCGCGTCAGATGGGTGTCTGCGAGATACTCTGCGAGTGGATAAAGTTCCGCATGGACTGCGTAAAGCGCGAGCTGAGCTTCGACCTCAAAAAGAAGTCCGACAAGCTTCACCTTCTGCGCGGTCTCGGAAAGATACTTCTCGACATAGACAAAGCGATAAAGATAGTGCGCGAGGCCGAAAAGGAATCCGACGTCGTTCCGCGCCTCATGGAGGGCTTTCGCATCGATCAGGTTCAGGCAGAATACGTTGCGGAAATAAAGCTGCGCCATCTGAACCGCGAGTACATCGTAAACCGCATCAAGGATATCGAATCGCTCCAAAACGAGATCAACGAGCTTCGTGAAACGATCGAGGACGATCTGAAAATACGCGCATTCATCATTAAGGAGCTTACCGAGATCAAGAAGAAATACGGTCAGCCGCGCCGCACGCAGATCATAAACGCCGACGAGATCGAAGAAATCGAGATCGAGGATACGGTGGAAAACTACAACTGCCGTGTTGTTCTGACAAAAGAGGGATATTTCAAAAAGATCACTCATCAGTCGCTGCGCGGCGCGGATGAGCAGAAGCTCAAGGACGGCGATTCTATCGCATATGCTTTCGACACCGACAACCGTGCGGAGCTTATGTTTTTCACCGATCACGCGCAGTGCTACCGTGCAAAGGTTGCCGACTTCGACACCGTAAAAGCGTCCGCGCTCGGCGATTTTCTCCCGGTAAAGCTCGGCTTCGACGACGGCGAGCGCCCAATCATGATGCACATTCCGGATAAGGAAAGCGCAAACGAAAATATAATCTTCCTGTTTGAAAACGGCAAGGGAGTTCGCGTTCCGGCATCCGCCTATGAGACGAAATCGAACCGCCGACGTCTCACCGGCGCTTTCTCGTCGGCTTCTCCCGTGATCGCGGCGATCTGGGAAAAGGAAGAGACCGACATTCTGATCCTCGCCACCGACGGACGCGGTATACTGATTAAATCGTCTCTCATCCCGCAAAAGACAACGCGCACCGCGGCGGGCGTTATCCTGTTCACACTCAAGAAAAACCAGAAGGCGGAGCGCGCGGTATACGGCAACGCGCTCGGCAAGTTCGAAAATCTGAACAAGGTGCGCAAAACGAAGATCCCCGCATCCGGAAGTCCCGTCGGGATCCCCGACATGGACGAGATACAGCTCCGGATCGACGGATGATCCGAAGAAAGGATTCCCGATATGAAAAACAGCTCACAAAAAACCGCGGTCAGGATCTTCTGCCTGTTCCTTGCCGCGCTGATGGTTCTCGGCACAATGACATACCTGATCTATATGCTTGCCGCATAAGATCCGTATTGGCAAAACCGCCGAACGCAAAATATAATAACAGTGAAAAACGTGCGGAAGCGCGAACGGATTTTTCCTCGCCTTCCGCGCACCCTTGCACGGAGGAATAACTCTCCGCGCAAAATACCGTTATCCGAAAGGTACCCCGAAATGTCCGACGATAAATATTCCTCAACGAGAGGCGCATGTTATATAGGCTACATAACGCAGGCGATCTCGGTAAACCTCGCACCGCTTTTCTACCTCATATTTCAGGAGAAATTCTCTGTAACACGGACGCAGATAGGACAGCTCGTGTTCATCATGTTCGTCGTTCAGCTTACGGTTGACGTTCTGTCCGTGTATTTCATCAAAAAGATCGGCTACCGCCGCGCGTGCGTCATATCCCATCTTTTTGCGGCAGCCGGACTTGTTATGCTCTCGATCCTTCCGTCCGTATTTTCAAACGCCTACATAGGTATTCTCATTTCGATAATCGTAACCTCCGTGGGTTCGGGGATAATCGAGGTCATGATAAGCCCTATCGTGAATTCTCTCCCGAACGATTCGGGCAGAGCCTCCATGGTGCTGCTTCACTCCTTCTACTGCTGGGGACAGGCGCTCGTCGTCCTTTTCTCGACCCTTGCAATGCATTTTCTCGGCAACGATCTCTGGAACGTGCTGCCCGTGTTCTGGGCGCTCATCCCGATTTTCAACATGATAAACTTCACGCGCGTTCCGCTCGGTGCAATCGAGGATGAGGAGCCTCTGCGCATCCGCGAATTCATAACCTCTCCGCTCTTCATTCTTGTATTCATCGTTATGATCTGCTCCGGTGCGTCCGAGATCGCCATGAGCCAGTGGGCATCATATTTTGCCGAAGCAGGACTCGGCGTCACGAAGGTGGTCGGAGATATTCTCGGACCGTGTCTGTTTGCTATATTCATGGCGTGCGGACGTACCGTATACGGCATTTTCGGCAAGTCGTGGAATCTGCGCATCTGTCTCACCGCCTGCTGTGCGATAACCGTCGTCAGCTATCTCACCGCCGTATTTTCGCCGTTTCCCCTGCTGTCGCTGTTCGGATGCGCGCTCTGCGGGCTCGGCGTCAGCCTTCTCTGGCCCGGCGTCATATCGCTTGCCGCCGAACGCTTTGAGAGAGGCGGAACCGCGATGTTCGCGCTGCTCGCACTCGGCGGAGACATCGGATGCTCGGTAGGTCCGCTTATCTGCGGTCTTGTTTCCGATTCGGTATCAAACCGCGAATTCTTCAAAAACATGGAGCTTTCGCTCGGCGTTTCACCCGAGCAGCTTGCGATAAAGCTCGGACTGCTTGTAATCACGGTTTTCCCCGTGATTGCCGTGATCGGTGTAAATGCGCTTTGCTCGAAGAAGCGTGACTGACGTTTCACATCCGTCATTCTCACGAAGCCTCCTTTTTGGCGGAGTGCTTTCGATTTTCTTCGGAAATGCTTCCCCCGACATCCGTACAAATCCATAAAAAAAACGCCGCGCTGCGGCGTTTTTTCATTATCGGGCATACGCTTTTCATAGGTCGGCTGAACGAATCACGGATTTCGGGCAGCGCGCTTCACTCATCCGCTGAGCTCCTTTCTGAGGTGCGCGAAAATCTTCTTTTCCTCACGCGAGATCTTCACCTGAGTCAGCCCGAGCTGCTGCGCGGTATCCTTTTGCGAAAGCTCGCGGAAATATCTTAAGCACACTATCTTCTTCTGTATCGGATCGAGAGTATCAAGCGCCTCCGCCAGCGCAAGGTTCTCCGTACAGCGTTCGATATCGTCCTCGGCGGCGACGGTATTCTCAATCGAAAAGTCCTCGTCATCACCGAGCGGCGCCGTCAGCGATGCCACGGGCATAGCGGAGGAAAGAGCCTCCGCCGCTTCCTCCGCCGAGATCGACGAGAGCGCGGCAAGCTCGTCAAGTCGCGGCTCCCTTCCTTCCCGTGCGAGGAATTTTTCGCGTTCCCGCAGGATCACGGCGGCGTTTTTCTTCAGCTTGCGCGACACCTTCAATGTGCCGTCGTCACGCAGGAACCGGCGTATTTCACCGACGATCAGCGGAACCGCATACGTTGAAAAGGCGAATCCGCGGCTCTCGTCAAAGCTCCGTATCGCTTTGAGCAGACCTATCGAGCCGATCTGAACGAGATCGTCGAATTCGCAGCCCCGTCCGCCGAATGAATGTGCGATCTTATAGACAAGCGCGGAATTTTTCTCGACAAGGCGGCTTACCGCGCTCTCGTCACCTTCGGCGGCAAGGCGGAGGAGTGCGGCGTTTGAGCCGTATGCGCCGTCAGCTTTTCTTTCCATTGAGAACAGGCGAAAGACGTTTGGTCATTACAACCTTCGTACCGCGTCCCGGCTGTGATTTTACCGAAAGATTGTCCATAAATGATTCCATTATCGCAAAGCCCATTCCGGAGCGCTCGTTGTCCGGGTCCGTCGTGAACAGCGGCTCCATCGCACGGGTGATATCCGTGATGCCGCAGCCGCCGTCGCGCACGGTGACCGTAACCTCGCGGTTTGAGTAAAGCTTCATATGTAACGTGATGTCGCCGATCGTGTCGCGGTAAGCGTGAACGGCGGCGTTTGTCACCGCTTCGCTCACCGCGCACTTTATATCCGCAAGCTCGGACACCGTGGGATTCGCCTGACACACAAACGAAAATGCAAGCGACCTTGCGAGAGATTCGTTCACCGAATACGACGGGAAAACACACTTCATCTCATTTATGAGATGCTTCGTTTCTTTGTTTTTCATTTTTCACCTTATCCTCCGTTTTTATTGAAATAAGTCTTTGAGCGCCTGCGATATCAAGCACGCGCTTCACCGACTCGCTCGGATTTATCACGCCGAACGACGCTCCCTGCGCGCTCGCCTTCGTGAATCTTCCGAGAATAAGTCCGAGCCCCGATGAATCCATAAACTTCACGCCGGACATATCGAGGATGAGCTCGCGCGCATCCGATACCGCAAAGGCGGTATCTATCCTCAGTCTCATCTCACGCGCGGAATGATGATCTATATCACCGGATATCGAAGCGCACATTCTTCCGTCCTCTGTCCTTATGTTTACACATTCTCTGCTGTCAGGCATAATTCAGATCCTTTCTTTTTGTTTTCGCTTATATTTTATACCGCGCCGAACGATAAATATGTCACATTGTGGTGCGATTTTCATATTTTCCTCGCGTTTGATGCGCAAGTAAAAGAAAAATCCGTATTTGTCCCTCAAAAATGTATTGCCGTTTGACATTGCGGCGATTATTTGATATAATAATTCCATGCGGACAAAAGCAGGGTTCGCGGAAAGGCACGGACGGCAATGAGAAATATATTTCCTCTTCTGTCGGGCAACGAAAAGTTGAAGACTTTGCTCGGCGCGCACATCGCCGAGGGGAAGCTGTCCCATGCCTACATATTCGAGGGAGACGACGGATCGGGTAAAATGACCTGCGCGCTCTCGGCTGCCGCCTCTCTCGCCTGCGAAAAGCGAAACGATGCGCTCAGCCCGCTCCCATGCGGAAAATGCGCATCCTGCCGCAAGATATTCGGTCTTTTCTCGCCGGATGTCCATATTGTATCTCCGAAGGAGAAAAAATCGATCGGCGTCGATGCGATCCGCGATATCACGTCGTCTCTCTACATTTCGCCGAACGAAAACGACTACTGCGTATACATAATCGACGACGCACACCTAATGACCGCTCAGGCGCAGAATGCTCTTCTCAAATCTCTCGAGGAGCCGCCGCCGTTTGTGATCTTCTTTCTCCTTTGCATAGACAGCAAGGCTTTGCTCGACACAATCAGGTCGCGCTCACCGGTGATCAGGATGGATCGCTTTTCAAAGGAGCGCATTGCAAAATTTCTCCTCGAGCGCAGCGAAGGATGGGCTTTATTTGAAAAGGACCGCGCTTCATTCGACGAAGCCGTAATGCTCGCGGGTACATCTCCGGGGCGTGCGCTCGAGCTTATCTCCGAGGGGAAAGACACCGCGAAGAAAAGCGAAAATCGAAAATGTGCAGATTTGCTTGTGCGCGCGTTGGTGTCTCAGAAAAGCGCGGGAATTCTCGATGCCGCCGCCGAATTTCCGAAGGGACGCGAAAATGCGCTCGAGGTGCTTCGGCTGTGTGAGTTTGCATTACGCGATATTCTCGTTAAAAAATGCACGTCCGATGCGCAAATGATGTTCTTCGCCGACGAAAACGATGCATCACAGCTTGCGCGCCTTGCATCCGCGGCTCGGCTCAAAGAAATTTTTTCCGCCGTTGAAAAGGCGGTATATGATCTTTCGGCAAACGCAAACGAAGCTCTTGTACTATCGCTTCTCTCTTTGATATAACGATATTAACCGGCACAAAGAAAGGATTTTCATATATGAAAGAACAGGATAAAGACAGACCGGTATCCTCCGGTCTCGAAGAAATATTCGGTTCCGCCCCCGTGCAGTCGGACGAAGCCTCCGAATGCAAGACTGCTCCCTCACGCAGGTCCGAATCGCCGCGTGAGGCACGCGACGGCGGAAGAAGAAACCGCCCGCCGCGCGGCAAACAGCAGCGTGCCGCAATCCACGACGAAGAGACGAAGGAAGCAGCAGCCGTCGAAGCGGTCACGGTGACCGAGGTCGAAGAGACGACCTCGACCCCCGCGACATACGAAGTCGCCGGAGTGCGCTTCAAGGATGCGGGAAAAATATATTACTTTGCCCCCGGCGCGGTAAAGCTTGCCAAAGGAGATTCGGCAATTGTCGAAACCGCCCGCGGAACAGAATACGGCTTTGTTGCAATGGGAAACACCTTCGTTCCCGCTTCGGAGATCGTGCCTCCGCTAAGGAACGTCATACGGAAGGCGGACGCGGAAGATGCAAAGAGGCATGAAGCCAATCTGAAAAAGGAAAAGGAAGCGTTCGCCGTCTGCCTCGAAAAGATACGCGATCACTCCCTTGAAATGAAGCTCGTCGATGCGGAATACACCTTTGATCAGTCAAAGCTGACATTCTACTTTTCCGCCGAAGGGCGCGTTGACTTCCGTGAGCTGGTCAAGGATCTCGCTTCGATCTTCCGCACGCGCATCGAACTCCGTCAGATCGGAATCCGAGATGAAGCCAAACTTGTCGGAGGACTCGCAGTCTGCGGACGCCCGTTCTGCTGTGCGACCTTCCTTTCCGATTTTACACAGGTGTCTATAAAGATGGCGAAGGAGCAGAATCTCTCGCTCAACTCCGCAAAGATCTCCGGCGCATGCGGTCGTCTTATGTGCTGTCTCAGATTCGAGCACGACGTATACGAAGAGGAAATCAGGAAAACACCCGGTGTCGGAAAAAACGTAAAGACCCCCGACGGCATCGGCACGGTCGTCGAAAGCGTACCGCTCCGCGGAACGGTTAAGGTAAAAACAGGTGAAGAAGGAAATTTCACTGTCAAGGAATATAACCGTGAAGCGGTATCCGTCATACCGAAGAACAAATCCTGACAGATAAACCGAAAACTTTTTTCGACACAGCGCATATTTTTCAAAAAAACTATTTTCAAATCGCAATTTCTGTGATAGAATGTAGTAAATCAATTTTGGAGGTGTACCAAATGGCTTACAAGATTTCTGACGATTGCATCAAATGCGGCGCTTGCGCTGCTGAATGTCCCGTTGAAGCTATCACCGAAGGTGATGACAAATACGAGATCAACGCAGATACCTGCATTGAGTGCGGCGCTTGTGCTGATGCATGTCCTGTTGACGCTCCCAAGGCGGAGTAAGCTTGCATCACGATAATATGGGGAATGACGGCTTCATGCCTCATTCCCCATATTGTTATTTTCATTTACCGATTTCTGTGCGAAAGGAGCGGCGTCATGACGATTCCCGATATCCATCCGGATGAGCGGATCGACGAAATAAACGAATACATTTCACTTATACAGAAGAA
The DNA here is from genome assembly GCA_900550625.1 of uncultured Eubacteriales bacterium. Classification (GTDB taxonomy): domain Bacteria; phylum Bacillota; class Clostridia; order Oscillospirales; family CAG-272; genus UMGS1312. Next base: position 841 of record URSW01000046.1, on the reverse strand, counting down.
GAACGGACTTACCTTCACAACCGATGCATATCTGCTCGCTGCGTTTGTTTCGGGGCACAACGAACGCTGCGCCGATCTCGGAAGCGGCACGGGTGTCGTTTCTTTTCTGTGCGCTCAAAAAAACAAGGCGGGCACTGTCTACGCCGTTGAATTGCAGGAGGAGTTTGCCCGTCTTATAGAGCGCAACGCCACGCTGAACTCGCTCTCGGATCGCGTGATCCCCGTTTGTGCCGACATCAGAAATATCGATCGTAGGACAACGGGAGGTGCGCTTGACGCGGTATTTGCAAATCCGCCGTATATGAAAAAGGGCGCCGGTCTTCCCTCCGCCTCGGAGGTAATGCACTGCGCACGGTACGAGGAAAACGGCACGTTCTCAGACTTTGCGAAATGCGCCGCCGGGCTTCTGAAAAAAGGCGGCAGCTTCTACACGGTCCACCGTGCGGATCGCATTGCCGACGTGATCGGCGGAATGCGCAGTGCGGGCATCGAGCCGAAAAGACTCGTTACGGTGTATCCCGACCGAAAAAGTCCGCCGAACCTCATTCTCTGCGAGGGAAAGTACGGCGGAGGCGAAGGGCTGCGAATCTCTCCCCCTCTTATAATGTATACCACGGATAGAAAATACACTCCCGAGCTTGACCGCGTATATGAGAACTGTTCACTCGATTTTATATTTGAGAAAGGCGGTGTTTCCGATTAGCTATCCGAAAAAAGACATTCCGACAGAGGAAAAGAACAAAACCGTCGGCGGGATGCTGTACCTCGTTCCGACGCCGATCGGAAATCTCTCGGACATAACAAAACGCGCGCTGAAGGTGCTGTCCGAGGTGGATTTTGT
>URSW01000045.1 GCA_900550625.1 uncultured Eubacteriales bacterium | reverse complement strand
GGAAAACCAGAGGAGGTCGCCGCCGCCGTCGTATTTCTCGCATCGGACGGTGCGTCGTTCATCACGGGACAGGATCTCGGCGTAAACGGCGGACTTGTGATATAGCCGCGCGTCGGCGAAAGAAACCGCTTGAGCGGCAAAAAAACCGTGCGGCGAAGAAACACTCGCGCGGCGCGGGAATGCGAAAAAGCCGCCGAAGAGGCTGACGCAAAAAATTCACCGAAAGGCGTATTTTTTACATATGATATTTGAAAAGCTGCTGACCCCCGACTTCATGTTTGCTTCATATTCGGAGGTCACACCCGAATTTCTCTCATCCATCGGCGTCCGCGCTCTGATATGCGATATAGACAACACGCTCGTCACATACGACGACGCGCGCCCGACCGCCGCGCTTCACCGATGGTTCCGCGACATGGAATCGGCGGGAGTGAAGATCGCGTTCGTGTCGAACAATCATCCGGAGCGGGTCGGGGAATTCAACCGCGAGCTCGGATACGTCGCGTTTTCCGACGCAAAAAAGCCGTCCGGCAGATTCTACGCGCTCGCTGCGGCGGAGCTGGGAGTAAAGCGCAGCGACTGCGCCGCGCTCGGAGATCAGCTTCTGACGGATGCCGCCGCCGCGCACAGATTCGGAATTCCGGTGATAATCGTCCCGCCGATAAAGGACAAGACCTCGCTGTTCTTCCGCGCAAAAAGGCTTCTCGAAAAGCCTTACATAAGGAAATTCCGCCGACGCGCCGACGGAACGTTGTCCGATGGCAAAAAAAACCGAAAAAATAACGGAGCCTCTTCGCCTGAGCGAAAGCGCGCCGGGAAACGGAGATAAAAATGGATATCAAATCAAGAATAGAAGCCTTCAGAGCTTCCATGGAAAAGCACGGGATCGACGCCGCATGGATATCGTCGCCCGAAAATCACCTCTACCTCTCGGGATTCGCAAATCCCGACGGACGCATCTTCATCACCGCCGAAAAAGCGTATCTCTTCGCCGACTTCCGCTATGCGGAGAACGCGCGCCGTCTTTGCAGCGGCTCGTTCGAGGTGATCGAGCCGAAGGGTGCAATGATAAAATACCTTCCCGAGATCATCGCCGAATGCGGCGCGGTATATGTCGGATATGAGGAGGCCACGCTCATCTGCTCGGAATTCGAGCGTCTGAAAAATGAGCTCTCCGGCTGCGAATTCGCGCATGTATCCGCACTGCTCACCGAGCTGAGACGGACAAAGAGCGAGGACGAAGTGAAAAAGATGGCGGCTGCACAGGATATCGCGGACGCGGCGTTCAGCCACATCCTCGGATTCATAAATCCGTCCCGCACGGAGGCGGAGGTTGCCTGCGAGCTTGAATATTTCATGAAGAAGAACGGCGCGGACGGCATCGCGTTCGAGACGATCGCCGTATCGGGCAAGTCCTCGTCCTCGCCTCACGCATCACCCGCGCAGCGCCTGCTCGAGCCGGGATTCCTCACGATGGATTACGGTGCGACAGTTGAAGGATACCGCTCCGACATGACGCGTACAGTTGTGCTCGGACACGCGGACGAAGAAATGAAGCGCCTGTACGACACCGTGCTCCGCGCGCAGGAGGCGGGGCTGAAGGCTGTCCGCGCGGGAGACGACTGCGCGAAGATCGACGCCGCCGCACGCGACATAATCGACGGCGCGGGATACAAGGATGCGTTCGGTCACAGCCTCGGTCACGGAGTCGGACTTGAAATTCACGAATCCCCGAATCTTTCGCCGAACGCATCGGGCAAGGTGCTTAGGGTCGGCGATGTCGTTACCGTCGAGCCGGGAATTTACCTTGAGGGCAAGTACGGCTGCCGCATCGAGGACATGGTTCTCGTCACCGTGGACGGAATTCTCAATTTCGCCCACTCCACAAAGGAGCTCATCGAAATCGCCGACTGAGGCATGATAAAAAAGGAAGCCTGCGGGCTTCCTTTTTTCGCGGGATTTACGGGGCCGCGGAACAAGAGACGCGGGATTTGCGCAATTGCGGAGTGAGGGTGAGCGATTACGGATTCACGGGGTTTCCGGATTTGCGCGGAAGCTGCGGTCGTAATGTGCCGCTTCCGTGAGGCGCGTGTCTGCGATGCTTTGCAGCTTCACCGATGCGGCGTGCATTTTGCAGGGATTGCCGCGGTGACCGACGGTAAAACGGCTTCGGAAAAGATTTCGGTCAAAAAATATACGAAAGCTATTTACTTTCAAGTCAAAACGGAGTATAATTAGTTTGTATCTTTTTGTAAATCACGTTTTCCGTCCGGGAGATTCCGGATTGAAATACATTTTATAATTTAAGAAAGGTTTGGTACCGGTTTATGCAGATTAAAAGAAGCATTTCCGTGATCCTCACCGCCGTTCTTCTCTGCATGGCGATCCTCATGACGTCGTGCGACGCGCTCAGCGTGAAGAAGGTTGAGGAAGACCCCACGGAACAGCTCATGTCCTCTACCAGCTCTACTGCGACAAACGTCGTAAATTCAATCTCTCCCCTCGATCCGGTAAAGGCTGCGCTCAAAAAAGGTCTTTTCGAGATCTCCTACTCAAACGATGAGATCGGAAATATTTCGAACAGATTCTACATAGACGCAGAAGCAAAGAAGGCAGCCGACATCGCAAGTGTCGAGCTGATGGGCGAGAAGATCGACCTCGGCATCTACGGAGCCGACTCGAAGCTTGCCGTTTCAAGCTCACTCCTCGGCGACAGCGCGTACGGTTTCGATTTCACCACTCTCGCGGAGGATGCAAAGAACTCCGAATTTTGGGCTCTTGTCGGCACTACATACAGTGAGGCCGAAGCTCAGATCGGCGATCTCCTCGACTCGCTCTCCGGATTTTCCGAAAAGGAAGATGAGATCAAAAAGAGTCTTGAGGATCTCAAGAAGGAAGTCAAGAAGGTCCTCAACAAGACCGATGTTTCCGTATCCAAGGATAAGGTTTCCGTCGGCGGTGAGGATGTCAAGGCCATCCTCATTAACTATGAATTCGGCAAGGACACCGTAAACGAGATCGCGGGTCTTGTTATCGATTGGTATGCCGACTTCATGAAGGCTTACACCGAAATGCTCCCCGCAGGTTCGTCGGATATCGATCTCGATCCCGATGATATGAAGTCAAGCCTTGCGGATATCCTTGACGAGGTTGACAATCTCAAGTTTAAGCTCAGCTTTGCGCTCAACGTAAAAAGCGCGGACATCATGCTCTTTGAGGGTGAAATGACCGGAGAAAGCGACGAAGGCAAGGCAAAGGCAGAGGTTACCGTTGACTTCGGAAAGAACCCCGCGGAAAGCGACAGCTTCGATGCAAAAATGAAGCTCACCGACGTTGACGGTCAGGAAATCTCCGCAAAGGCAACCGTCAAGCGCACGAACGACAAGGACAGCTTTGAAAGAAAGATCAGCCTCAGCGCCGAGAGCGACGGCGAGAGCCACAGCCTCGAGATCGGCTTCAAGCACGATAAAGAATCAAAGAACTTCAGCTTCTGCTACACCATGGACGATGAAAAGGCAGAGGTCAACGGAACTCTCGAGTACTCCGACAACGATCTCAGCCTCGTTGTAGAGAAGATTATCATCAACGGAGAAGAGACCGTTCTCGGAATCAAGCTGTTCGTGAAGGCAGGCGAGGAAGTTCCCGCAATGCCCGATTTCAAGAACCTTGCAACCATGAGCAAGGACGACTACACCGCGCTCGGCGAGAGCGTTCAGCAAAACGTTCTCCCGATCCTCAATGCGTTAGGCATTCCCGGTCTCGGCTCATCCGGCGGGCATCACACAATAAATCCCGATTACGACTACGACGACGAAGACCCCTATGACATCTATCGCAACTTCGACAACACCTACGACTACGACGAAGACGGGGACACCGGAGATGATGATGACTACGCCGTTTGGGAATACATGAACTCTCTTCTCTTCGGAGACGGGGACGATGACTTCGATTGGGACAGCTATATCGGCGACTGATACCGTCAACCTTGACAAATGAAAAAATCTCGACTTTCCTTTTCGGAAAGTCGAGATTTTATTTTTTGAAGTACGCACGGCGACAAAATCCGTCGAAATCAGTGCACCGAAAGCACGGCGGCGGAGCAAGCTTGTAAAGAGAGCGCGCGACTGAGACACAGCAGTGTGCGGGTACGCCGCGAGGTCGGCACGGCACGGCGAGTATGCGCGGCGTGAGAGGAAACCTGCCGCACAAAAGAGAGTGCGAAATTCCGTTTGTCCGTGCTGTCCGAACGCCGAAGATTTCATCATCACGCGCGGCGGCATTTGCCGACACCGCAGGTATGAGCCGTGCGTACATTCGTACCTTATCCGGCACCGAACATCCGCCGTTCGGCGATGCGGTGCGCGTTCTGCCGGGCGAATCACCGATCGGTGAATGTCCTCAAAGTGCCGTGCGAAAGTCCGGAAGATGCGCAAATCAATCCCGACGGAGTGCAAGCGCGCTGCGGTACATCTCCTCGGCATCGCCAGCCATTCGGGAAACGGAATAATACTTCTCAACGACGCGCCGACCGTTCTCCCCGATCGCCGAAAGACGTTCGCCGCCGAGTGAAAACAGCGAGATCAGCGCGCCGCATATCGCATCAGCCGAAGATGCGCCCTCTCCGCGGCAGCAGAAATTCGTGCTCTGCGCGCGCCGGAGCATCTCCTCACTGTCGTCGAAAATTCCGAGAAATCCCTGCGCACCCGCAAGCACCGTCGGAATACGGCACGACATCGCCTCAAGCGCCGCTCTCGAAACGCCGACAAACGCATCCGCGCACGGGAGCAGCTTCGCAACGTCGCTGCGCGCCCCCGTCATAACGACTGCGCGCCGTCCGAGGGATCGGTTCACCTCATCCGCGCGGGCTTTGACAGATTCAAATTCGCTTCCGTCGCCGATTATGATCGTCTGCACGTCGGGATACACTTCGTTAAGGCGCGCCATCGCTTCGATAAGCTGATATGCCGCGTCCGACGATGCCGAATCAAGGCGGCTGACGTGCATTATCCGATGCGTGCTCTCCTCGGTAAGCCCCGCCGAAATGCATCCGGCGCGCTTCTCTTCTTCATCGGAGAACGAGTCAAACGAATCCACGTCGATCCCGTTCACCGTCACCGATATGTTTTCGGGCTTTATCCCGTATTCCTCCGTGAGGTACTTTCTCACGTCGTCGCTGACGACAAGCGAGCGATCCCCCCAATCCGTAAGGCGCTCGGCGACGGGGATCTTCTTATAGACCCCGTGCACGGTAGTGACATATGCAAACTTCCGACGGGAGGTGCGGCGCACAAGACCGCATATGAAGCACGGGATGCGCGCGTGAGCGTGTACGACGTCAAATCCGCCGCTTTTTATGAGGCGGCGAAGCCCGAAGTACGCCTGCGCAAGTCCGATCGGCGATCGACCGGCAAGCGGAAGGGTGACGTGCGATGCGCCCGAGGCGGTGATCTCCGGAACATAGACACCGCCCGCCGACGCGACCGTGACGCGGTGCCCGCGTCGGATAAGCTCCTTGGTAAGCTCGGTTATGTGTGTCTCGACCCCGCCGATACCGAGCGACATTGTTACCATAAGTATATTCATCAGATGAGATTCCTTTCTTCCGCCGATGCGCGCACCTGAACGCTCCCTTCGGAATTTGCGTAGCCGCGCCCCGCGTATTTGATGCCGAGCACGCCCGCGCATACCGTGATCACCGCGGCAAGAAGGATCGCGCCGACTGCGAGAACGGCGCGCCGCCCGCGTCTGTCGGAAAACGCGGTGATCTCTCTGCCGCAGCGCACCGAGATGAACGCGGCGAAGGCTTCGGCTTCGCCCGAAATAAAAGCTTCCTTTGAAACGGTCGCCGCCCTTTTTCCGCCCGCAAAAAGAACAAACATGCGGGGAAGCTCGACGATCTCCGTGATATCGGAATACGACGTCGCTTCTTCTTCGCCTCCGCCGCCGTGCAGGACGACGGAATCCGACGTGAAATCGTAGACCGCGCCGGCCGCTCTCCTGCCGCGACCGAGCATCGAGGAGGCGATATTCGGGAGAAGCAGCATATACAAAAGGCAGGCGATCCCGACGAACAGAAGCTCATACCCGCCGCGCCCCGCGGCAAGGAATGCGGACACCGGAGCTATGACGAAGAGAATCACAAGCGAAAAAACAAATCCGGGCAGATACGCGCGCCGCTTTCGCCACACAAACCGCATATACTCACGGCGAACGCGCTTGTCGGCGTCTGCCGATACTCTGAAATAACTTTCCATTCATTTTCCTTTCCGTGAATCGGCGAAAGCCGGGACTGCCGATCGGTCGGCGGCAATCGGCGATAAACAATCAACGATCGACTGTCGGCGATCGAAGATCGGAGATAAACGATCGAAGATCGGCGACTGCATTTTCTCAGGCGAAAAGCCCGTCGTATACCTCTTCGCGCCTCATCGCACGCCGAAGCGCGCCGCCGCTCTTTCGCGCGAATAAAACGAAACTTCGGCAGCCTCGACCGAGGCTGCCCGATTTTCATCGGTTCCGCGCCGGAATCCGCCCGGCGGCAATAACGTGCCTATATTCTACCACTAAAACGCCCGTGCGTCAAGATACGCCGCCTCCGCAAGATTTTGAATAAGGAGTGCAGGCGCGAGGACGATACGGAAAGCGGTGATCGCATTCGGAATGTGCTTTTCCCGTCGTGCGCCTTTCCGCGCGGAAGCTGCGCAACCATTGTCTCATCGTGCGGCAGTGCGGGCAAAATGTACGTTTATTATATCCCGCGCTCCCGCATGTGTCAAGTGCGCGTATCTGCGCGCCGCACGAAAAGCACCACCGTTTCTTCGGAGAGTGAGCGCCCCTCGCGCGGAGACGCCAGGTCGGCGACTTTTTTATTATTTTCGTTAAAATAATTATGAACATTCCCGTTTTGCGCGGCGCGATATTGACATTAAATCATTTTTTTCTTATAATATCAGACAGAGGCAATTCACAAAAAACGCCGTTTCGCCGCGCTTTACGATCGGAGGAAAAATGCACGAATCTCTCCGCGACAGGCTGTTTTCCCTGCAGGACACCGCCTACCGCGATTTTCACAGCCGTCTGATTCCGAATATCGATCCCGAAAGGGTAATCGGCATCCGCACGCCCGCGCTCCGCGCTTTTGCAAAGGAATTTTCAAAGACAAACGAAGCGGATGAGTTTCTCGCATCCCTTCCCCACTTCTTCTATGAGGAAAACAATCTCCACGCGATGCTCCTCTGCGAAAAAAAGGATTTTGCCGAGACAGTCCGGCTGCTCGACGCTTTTCTTCCCCACGTAGATAATTGGGCGACCTGCGATCTCATGAGGCCGAAGGCTTTCCCCGGAGACGACGGTGAGCTTTACGCGAAAATATGCGAATGGATCGCATCCGATCATGTCTACACCGTCCGCTTCGCTCTTGTCTTGCTGATGACCTACTTCCTCGACGGCGCTTTCCGCCCCGAGTATCTTTCTCTCGCCGCATCGGTGAAGTCGGACGAATATTACATAAACACGGCGATCGCTTGGCTTTTCGCCACGGCGATCGCAAAGCAGCGCGAAAGCGCGATCCCATTCATCGAAGAATGCCGCCTCTCCCCGTGGGTACACAATAAATCGATTCAAAAAGCGATCGAAAGCTACCGCATCACGCCCGAGGACAAAGCGTATCTGCGCACGCTGAGGATAAAGCCCGGCGGAGTGCGGTAATCCGCGCCGAAACGGCAAAAGGCGCGCCCTCTCCCGGCGCGCGGAAAATGCGCTTTCACCCGCTTTCGACATTTTGCATTTATCGCTGTGCGAATCAATATGTTTTTATGTGCAATCTTCACATAGCAAAAATTCATGCCTTGTGATATAATGTATACGGAAAAAGAGGGGTTCGGCTGAATCGAAGCAAGGCAATACTTGCACTTCAAACAGCAATCCGGGGCGTTTCCCCGCAGAAACTGAAGGATTTTTGCCGTAAACTTGCAAAAACCGAAAAACTTCGAATTTGCGCAAGGTAATTCCGCCGTATCCGAAAAAATCCTTTTTCTGTCCGTAAAGTCAGTCATGCCGTCGCCGGACGGCTGAAGCGGTACGCTCTCCCCGGCGTATCCGAAAGCCGGAGCGCAGCTTTGCGCCGAGAGGTGCGCTGCAGTGCGGCTTCAATAAAGAGGGAAAACAAGATCGGCGCAGCGCGATATTTCGCCGCCGCAAAACCGGGACTTGCGCAATGACGCGCACTTTCCGCAAAAGAAAGGAACGGTCACAAGAGATGAGCAACAAAGTCAGCATTATCGGAGCAGGCAGCGTCGGTTCGACGATCGCCTACACCCTCGCGGTAGCGGGTATCGCTTCCGAGATCGTAATGATCGACATCAACGAGGCAAAGTCCCTCGGAGAAGCCATGGACATAAAGCAGGGCATTCCGTTCTGCGCTCCCGCGCAGATCTATGCGGGAAGCTACAGCGACGCCGCCGGATCGGACATCGTGATCCTCACCTCGGGAAGCGCGAGAAAGCCCGGTCAGACACGAATCGACCTTGCACAGAAGAACATTGACATAACCAAGTCGATCATCCCGAAGATCGTACAGTATGCTCCGGACTCCATCTATATAATTGTAAGCAATCCCGTTGACATTCTCACCTATCAGTTCTGCAAGTACTCCGGACTGCCCGAGAATCAGATAATCGGTTCCGGTACGATCCTCGACACCGCAAGACTCCGCACAAGACTTTCCGAGTACTTCAACATAAGCCAGCAGAACGTACATGCTTATGTTTTCGGTGAGCACGGCGACACCTCGTTCGTTCCGTGGTCGTGCGCAACGATCTCCAACATTGCGATCGACAAGTACACGCAGTGTCTCAGAGACGGAGACGACACGCTCCGTCCGGTTCTCGATCACGATGAGATCGAAACCTACATAAAGAAATCCGGCGCAAAGATCATCGCACGCAAGGGTGCGACGTTCTATGCGGTCGCGATTTCCGTATGTCACATCTGCCGCTGCATATTCAGCGGAGCGGACACGACGATGACCGTATCCACCATGATGCACGGAGAATACGGTGTGGACGATGTATGCCTCAGCTCTCTCTGCATAGTCGGCAAGGACGGCCTCAACGGAAAGATCGTCGCTCCGCTTACCGCAGATGAGGAAGCATCCTTCCGCCGCAGCGCAGATTATCTCAGAAGCGTTATCGACAGCGTGACCTTCTGACCCGGCGCGGATACGTTCCGCGCCGATAGTCCTCCGCTCCGCGGAGGTACGGCGCCGCGCGTCCGCGAAAGCGGTAAGCGCGGCTTTGCCGTATACGGAAGCAAGCGCCGTCCGTCGGATTTTGCTTCGGCATGCGCCAGAGTTCTCGGCTCTGCCGGGCTGCACGTTTCGACGCGGTGCGCAAATCCCGTCGGCGTTCTCGAGAATAACGACGACGCACGCCGTCCGAAAAAGCGCAAATTTTCACGATTTCCGCCGCGAAAGCGCAGCGCGCTTTCGGCGGTGTTTCATCGTATTTTACCGAATCGCCGCGCAAACGCGGCATCACCGAGTACACTCAAAGAAAGGTTTACACCTATGGAATACCGTATCGAACACGATTCAATGGGAGAGGTAAAAGTCCCCGCAGATAAATATTGGGGCGCTCAGACCGAAAGAAGCCACGAGAATTTCCCGATCGGCGTAGGCATCGAGACGATGCCGCGCGAGATCACCGCCGCTTTCGGAATCCTGAAAAAGGCTGCCGCTCTTGCAAATAACAAGCTCGTCCCCGAAAGAATGACCGATGAAAAGCTCAGCGCGATCAGCGCCGCATGCGACGAGGTCATCTCCGGAGGCCTGAACGAGCACTTCCCGCTCGTCGTATGGCAGACGGGAAGCGGCACTCAGTCCAACATGAACGCAAACGAGGTCATCGCAAACCGCGCAAACGAGATCGCCGGGAAGAAGCTGCTCCACCCGAATGACGACATCAACATGAGCCAGTCGTCAAACGACACCTTCCCGACCGCGATGCACATCTCCGCGCTCTGCGCGCTCGAGGATCGCGTGATCCCCGCAGTAAAGACCCTCATCGAAACCTTCGTCCCCC
>URSW01000044.1 GCA_900550625.1 uncultured Eubacteriales bacterium | reverse complement strand
GAAGCCGCGATCAGCTACACGGTAAGCCCCGTTCACGATAACGATTACTTCGTTGCCCTTGCGGGTCAGCTTGAGGAGATGGGAGCCGATACTATCTGCATCAAGGATATGGCAAACCTCCTCCTTCCGAAGGACGCTTTCAAGCTTGTGAAGGCGCTGAAGGAAAAGATCAGCGTGCCGATCCACCTTCACACGCACAACACGACGGGTACCGGAGATATGACGTATCTCATGGCGGTGCTCGCCGGCGTCGATATAGTTGACTGTGCGCTTTCGCCTCTTGCAAACGGCACTTCTCAGCCCTCCACGGAAGCTCTCGTCGCAACCCTCAAGGGAGACGAGCGCGATACCGGACTTGATCTTGCAAAGCTGTCCGCGGCTGCCGTCCACTTCCGCAAGGTTGCCGAGAAGCTGAAGAAGGAAGGCTTCCTTGATCCCAAGGTGCTTAATGTTGATACGAACACACTTCTTTATCAGGTTCCCGGCGGAATGCTTTCCAACCTTATTTCGCAGCTCAAGCAGGCGAATGCCGAGGACAGATATTACGATGTCCTCGAGGAAGTTCCGCGCGTGAGAAAGGACTTCGGATATCCGCCTCTTGTAACTCCGACGAGCCAGATCGTCGGCTCTCAGGCAGTACTCAACGTGCTTGCCGGCGAGCGTTACAAGATGGTCACTAAGGAGTCAAAGGGACTTCTCCGCGGAGAGTACGGACAGCTTCCCGCTCCCGTGAATGAAGAGGTGCGCAAAAAGGCGATCGGCAATGCCGAGATCATAACCTGCCGCCCCGCCGATCTCATAGCTCCCGAGCTTGAGAAGTACCGCGAGGAATCAAAGGGACTTGCAAAATCGGAAGAGGACGTTCTTTCGTATGCGCTCTTCCCTCAGGTGGCTGCGAAATTCCTCGAGGCGCGCGACAATCCCGTACCTGCGGAAGCACCCGCTCCCGCAGCGTCCGACGACAACTCGGTACGCACAATATACGTTCAGGATCTCAGCGAGTAAGTTTTCGCTCCGAGACAAAGAAAAGAGGCAATCCCGTGCGGGATTGCCTCTTTTTACGCTGTCGGAAACGGTACACGGATAAAAAGCCCGCCGCATCCGTCGATGCGGCGGCAGAGAGCATCAGTAGCTGTCTACGGTCTGGACCTTGATGATGTTTGTCGTGCCGGCAATGTTGAGCGGAACTCCCGCCGTTATGACGACTCTTTCGCCGGAATGGATCAGCTCAAGCTTCTTTCCGCAATCGACCGCATGACGGAAAAGACGGTCGGTGTCGTCCTGCGGAAGTGAAAGCACGGGGAATACGCCCCATGAGAGCGAGAGCTGATGGAAAGTCTTTTCGCTCGGCGTCGCGGCGATAATCGCCTGGGTGGGACGGAATTTCGATACGCGGCGCGCGGTTGCGCCCGATTTGGTTACGGCGATGATTGCCGCCGCCTTAATATCGCGGGCTGTTGTACAGGCGGCGTCGCAGATTGCGTTTGTCGTGTCGGCGTAGTCGATCTCGTAATGCATGTTTCTGTACGCGCCGAGTTCGATCGCATCGCGCTCCGCCTGCTCCGCGATCTTAGCCATTACCTTGATCACGAGCACGGGATGCGCACCCATTGCCGTCTCGCCCGACAGCATGATCGCGGATGCGCCGTCAAAGACGGCATTCGCGACGTCCGTGATCTCCGCACGGGTCGGAGTCGAGCTTGTTATCATCGATTCAAGCATCTGTGTGGCGCAGATAACCATTTTGCCCGCCTGATAGCATTCGCGGATGAAGCGCTTCTGGATTCCGGGGAGCTTTTCGTATTCGATCTCGACGCCCATGTCTCCGCGCGCGATCATGATTCCGTCGGAATAGCGGAGGATCTCGTCAAAGTTCATCACACCCTGGATGTTTTCGATCTTTGAGATTATTTTTATATCGTGACCGCCGTGATAATCGAGAAAACGGCGGAGCTCTATGACGTCTTCCTTCTTGCGCACGAACGATGCCGAGACGAAATCCACTCCCTGTTCGATTCCGAAAAGGAGGTCGGAGGCATCCTGCTTGCTGATATACGGCATATCGAGGCTTACGTTGGGGATGTTGACTCCCTTGTGAGTCGATATCTTGCCGCCGATCTCGACCTTTGTGATCACATCGGTGTCGGTCAGCCCGGTTACTCTGAGCGAGATTCTTCCGTCGTCGATGAGGACCACATCGCCTTCCTTGAGCTCCGTCGCAAGGGGCTTGTATGTCACGGAGACTTCCTTTTCGCTTCCTTCGATATCGCGCGCGGTGAGAATGAAGGTCTCACCTTCCTTCAGGGTTGCACTGCCTCCGATAATCTCGCCGAGTCGTATCTCGGGTCCCTTCGTATCGAGCATTATCGCGGCTGGAACACCGAGACTGTCTCTTATGCGACGGAAGGTCTCTATGTTTTTTGCGTGGTCGTCATGGCTTCCGTGCGAAAAATTGAGGCGCGCGATGTTCATGCCCGCAAGAAGCATTTCGCGGAGAACGTATTCGCTGTTTGAGGACGGTCCGAGTGTGCATACTATTTTTGTTCTTCTCATTTGATATTCCTTTCGATCTGCCGGGCGAACGGTGTTCGGTCGAATCCCTCGGCGGCGCACTGCACGACAAATTCTTGCCGATAAAACAGTGCGGCGAAGTAAAAATCTTATAATGCAGATATTATATCATATCGGTGATATTTATTCAATTGCACTTCGTAAAATTCATGTATATTATATGCATATTTTTTCGCCGTAAGACGCCGACGTGATAATGCGGGTGTTTTCAATGTAAATTTTTATCGTTTTCTGCGCTTTTTCTATTGTTTTTCCACAGCGTATATTGTATAATAACAGATGACAAAAAAGTTTCTTGAGAAGGAGTTTTTTATGAGCATTACATATTCTGCTGAAGTTGAACAGATGTGCTGTGTCGCCCAGGGCCCCAACCACGGTCCGGCTCCGCTTCCCGAAGAGGGCAAGTGGATACAGGCAAAGCAGATCTCCGACATTTCCGGTTTTACCCACGGTGTGGGCTGGTGCGCACCTCAGCAGGGCGCGTGCAAGCTTTCGCTCAATGTAAAGGACGGCGTTATCGAGGAGGCTCTCGTTGAGACCATCGGATGTTCCGGAATGACCCACTCTGCCGCTATGGCAGCGGAGATTCTTCCCGGCAAGACCATTCTTGAGGCACTCAATACCGACCTTGTCTGCGATGCTATCAATACCGCTATGCGTGAGCTTTTCCTCCAGATCGTTTACGGACGCACTCAGTCTGCTTTCTCCGAGAACGGTCTTACCGTCGGCGCAGGACTTGAGGATCTCGGAAAGGGAAGCCGCTCTCAGGTCGGAACGATGTACGGCACCCGCGCAAAGGGCGTCCGTTACCTCGAGATGGCAGAGGGCTACGTTACCCGTATGGCTCTTGACGAGGACGATCAGGTGATCGGATACGAGTTCGTATCCCTCGGCAAGATGACCGATTTCATCAAGAAGGGCGACGATCCCCAGACCGCATACGAAAAATCAATGGGCACGTACGGACGCTTCGCTGAAGCTGCCAAGTACATTGATCCCCGCAAGCAGTAAGGAGGAAAGACATAATGGCACTTTTTGAAAATTACGAGAGACGCGCCGACAAGATCAATGCCGTTCTTTGCGAATACGGTATTTCCTCCATCGAGGAATGCAAGGATATCACCGTCAAGGCGGGTATCGACTGCGACAAGATCGTTCGTGAGACACAGCCTATCTGCTTCGAGAATGCAGTATGGGCTTATACCGTAGGTACGGCTATCGCCGTAAAGAAGGGCTGCACCAAGGCATCCGACGCGGCTGCCGCTATCGGTATCGGACTTCAGTCCTTCTGCATCCCCGGCTCCGTTGCCGAGAACCGCAAGGTTGGTCTCGGACACGGAAACCTCGGAGCAATGCTTCTTTCCGAGGAGACCGACTGCTTCTGCTTCCTCGCGGGACATGAGTCCTTTGCGGCTGCCGAAGGCGCGATTAAAATCGCACTCAACGCAAACAAGGTCCGCACGAAGCCTCTCCGCGTTATCCTTAACGGTCTCGGAAAGGACGCAGCCTTCATTATTTCGAGAATCAACGGCTTCACCTATGTAAAGACCGAGTTCGATCCCTACACCGAGGAAGTCAAGATCGTCAGCGAGACCGCTTACTCCAACGGTCCCCGTGCGGCTGTCCGCTGCTACGGCGCCGATAACGTTCCCGAGGGCGTTGCGATCATGAAGCTTGAGAAGGTCGGCGTATCCATCACCGGAAACTCCACCAACCCGACACGCTTCCAGCATCCCGTTGCAGGCACCTACAAGAAGTGGTGCGTTGAGAACGGCTTCAAGTACTTCTCCGTTGCATCCGGCGGCGGTACCGGACGTACTCTCCATCCCGATAACATGGCGGCAGGACCCTCCAGCTACGGAATGACCGACACCATGGGACGTATGCACTCCGACGCTCAGTTCGCAGGCTCGTCCTCCGTTCCCGCTCACGTTGAGATGATGGGACTTATCGGAATGGGCAACAACCCGATGGTAGGCGCTACGGTTGCCTGCGCGGTTGCGGTTGAAGAGGCTGCAAAAGCGTAAGTAAAAACTTCATAAACAAATCGAAAAGGGCTTTTTATAGCCCTTTTCTTTTGCTTTCGGGGGGATCCGACGTGAAATTGTATGATTGAAGCGCGGCTGGGGCGGCGGGGTTAAACTCTTGTGCATACCTTACGCTCACCTCACGTTCACCGCCCGTTTGACGGGCGGATTTCGGCGGCTTTTTCGCGTCAATATGCGGCATCAGTCATCCGGTATTACTGCAATATGCATCTCCGGCACGACTGCAATGCTCGGTTCGATATGCACTCTGCGCAATCTCCGGAATTTGAACGCGCTATCGCGTGCTGTATTCGCGTCGGGCGCATACTCCTAAAAGAATAAATGGTAACGCGCGCGCATAGTATCTACTACCGGAATTTTTGCTCGGAGGCTTAATATGAAAACCATTACCTACATTATGGCGCTGATATCGGTCGCGCTGCTTCTTTGCCTGAGTGTGTCGGCATCGCTTGCTTCTACTTCGCAGATTTCCCCCGGACTTGAGGTGATTTCGGCGTCCGCCGGAATGACCGTGTCCGCCGTGCGTGGGAATTCGGTAGTGTTCGAGAAAACGGACTTTTCCGATGCCTACCGCCTGAAGGGCGATTTCTCCGTGACGGTGCTTTCGCTGCCGGATGACGCATCGGGACTTCTCAAGCTCGGAAATACGGCGGGGGGCGTGGGGCAGGAGATCAGTTCGTCTTTGCTCGGATCGCTTTCGTTCACTCCTTCGGATTCCTGCGAGAATGCATCGTTTACTTTTACGTTTGACGATTCGTATACCGCATCGTGCAGTATAAAATTCAGCAAGGAAGTGAATTTTGCACCGAATGCCGATGAGAGTGTGCAGACATGGACGAAAAGCGCGATATCCTGTGCGGGATATCTTCACGCATCCGATCCCGAGGGCGACGAACTCAGATATGAAATCACCGAGTATCCCGCAAAAGGGCTTGTGACGCTTGACAGCGCCGCAGGAAAGTACGAATACACACCTTATTCGGGCGCATC
Organism: uncultured Eubacteriales bacterium; assembly: GCA_900550625.1. Lineage (GTDB taxonomy): Bacteria > Bacillota > Clostridia > Oscillospirales > CAG-272 > UMGS1312. The sequence goes on along the minus strand of URSW01000044.1, from coordinate 4,488 downwards.
GGGCACGGATTCGTTTTCGTACCGCGCGTGCGATTCCTACGGTAATTATTCCGCCGAATCCGCGGTTTCGCTGAAAATTGAGAAGTCCGATTCCGAGATAGTCTTTTCCGACATGGCGGGGTACCCCGGCTATGCCGCGGCGGTCAGCCTTGTCTCCGAAGGAATAATGGACGCAAAGGAGGGTGCCGGGAACGAAATGCTCTTTGACCCGTCCGAAAAGGTGAGCCGTCTTGAATTTCTCGTGTGCGCAATGGATGCTTTCGGCGCGGGAAATATCCCCTCGTCGTCGGACGCGGGCTTTGCCGATACAGATACAATCCCCGAAAAGCACCGCGGATATGTCAGCGCGGCGAAGTCTCTCGGAATAGTATCCGGGGTAAACGAGGGCGGAAGAATGTATTTCCGCGGGGACGAGGAAATAACGTACGCTCAGGCGGCAGTCATCCTCAACAGGATCATCGGACTTGAAAGCGACGGCACAAAATCATTGAGTGCAGACGTGCCCGAATGGGCTTACCGCGATGTCTGCGCGCTGACGGAAAACGGGATACTCGATCCGTACTGCAATGTTTCGGCGAGCGTTGACCGCGCGGGATGCGCACAGATCGTCTGCGAAGCGGTGAGATTCTTTGACTGATTTTATTAAAGCAGTGAATATTTGAATCAAAAGAAGAAATAATATCCCTGTACCCTTTTAATTAATACGGCTTTTTCCGAAAAATGAAAGGAAGTAAAACGATGGATAACAAGAATCAGAATCAGAACCAGAACCAGAATCAGAGCAAAGATCAGAACCAGAATCAGAGCAAGAACCAGCAGAACAAGGATCAGTCCAAGAATCAGAATCAGAACCAGAACAACAACGAGAATTTCTGACGAAACCTTACTAAATATTTTACGGGGTACAAAAAGAGCTGTGCGGCTGCACAGCTCTTTTTATCGGTTTGCAAGGGACAAGCGGGACGGTACGGAGCGCGGCACTTTTCGTATGCTCCGCGCAGGCGGTCAGTCGTTCGCTTTCATCGATTCGACCATGCTTATCGAGTTGAGTTTCGGAAGCATGACGAGATCGACAAGCGCCGTGAATACGGCGGTCATGAGCGCGGCGAGCGCAAAGCTCGACCATGTCAGACTGCGCCCGAACATTACGGCGTCAACCGTGCGCACCACAAACGAGTGAAGGAAAACTCCGAATACGAATCCGGCAAGTATTCCGAGGATGCACAGCACCGATGTCTCACGGTATATATAGGATGCGGATTCTCCGTCGTGGAAGCCGAGCACCTTTATGGTCGCAAGCTCCTTTTTGCGCTCGCAGATGTTGATGTTCGTAAGATTGTACACTACGATCACGGCGAGCGCACCTGCGGCGGCGATAAGGACAAATACGATGTAGTTTATGCTTTTTACGAGATTTTCAAAGCTTTCGCGTATTGTCTGCGTGAAGCTTACCATGCGCACGTTTTCGCTTTTCAGAATCTGCGAGGAAAGCTGTTCGCGCATTTCCTGCGAATCGTCCTTCACACGGAGAAAAAGCTGAAGATATTCGGGGGTGCTTTCGAATTTTTCTTCGTATTGCTTTACGGGGATGAACGCATACGCCGAAACGTAGTTTTCGCATATTCCGCTCACCGTGAAATCCGCGGTGAAACCGTCCGCATTCCGTATTTCGACCGTGTCGCCGACCGATATGCCGAGCTTTTCGCAAAGCTTTTCGGTCAGCACTATCCCGTCGTCGCCGAAGGGCACGTCCCGTCCGCTTTTGCGTTCGCGCAGATTGATGCATTCCTTGAGTTTTGACGAATCCTCCGGAACAAGCAGATTCACGTCAAGGCTTTTTCCGCCGAAGAATACATCGGCGCTCTCCGTGTGAGCTGAGAAGTATTTCTCGGTATTGTCCGATGCGACAAGCTCGTGAATCACGGAATCGTCGGAGGCTGCGTTTTCGTCGGAGAGATATACGGTGAGATTGTAGTTGTAGATTTCACCGAACTGCTTGTCCACGATCGCGTTTATTGATGTGCGCAGCCCGAATCCGCAGACGAGGAGCGCGGTGCATCCCGCAACGCCGACCACCGTCATGAACAGCCTTTTCTTGTATCTGAAAATGTTGCGCGCCGTGACCTTCTTTATGAATCCGAGGCGTCGCCATATCGGCGTGATGTACTCAAGCAGTATGCGTTTGCCGGATTTGGGAGCGCGGGGACGCATGAGCTGGGACGGCTTTTCCGAAAGCTCGTGCAGACATGCCCAAAGAGTCGCAAGGGTAGTCGTGAGCACCGCGATCGGTATCACGGTCAGAACATATTCCCACCGTATGGGTGTCTGAACGGGCGGGAGCGTGTACATCATGCCGTAAGCGTTTGCAATGACCGACGGCAGTGTTATAAATCCGAGGAAAGCTCCCGCAAACGAACCGATAAGCGTTGCGGAGAGGCTGTAGCCGAGATAATACGAAAGGATTTTTTCTTTCGTATAGCCGAGCGCTTTCAGCGTGCCTATCTGAACGCGGTCCTCCTCGACGGTTCTCGTCATTGTCGTGAGCGCGACGAGCGCGGCGACAACGAAGAAGAATACCGGAAATACTTTTGCGATCGCGTGAATCTTTTCGGAATTTGATTTGTAGCTTGCAAACGAGACCGTGTCCTCACGGTCGGTGACATACCACTGCGGCTTCTTTATGTTCGCAATTTCCGCTTCCGCATCGGCGATCTTCTGCCTTCCTTCATCAAGCTCCGCTTCTGCATCAGCGCGGGATTTTTCGTATTCCGCCTCGCCGTCGGCGATCTTCTGTTCGTTTTCGGATATCTTTGCGAGCGCGTCATCAAGCTCTGCGCGCTTTTCACTGACGGAGACCTCCGCCGCATCAAGCTCGGCGGATTTTCTCTCTATCTCTTCCCGCGCCTTGTCAAGCTCGGCTTTGCGGAAGGCCAGCTTACTTTCGGCAGACTGAATCTCTTTTTTCGCTTTCTCAAGCTCTGCAAGCTGCTCGGGGGAGGGCACAGCCTGCCCGGCGGATGAAGCAGCCGCGATTTTTGCGGCAAGGGCTTCCTTCGCTTTCTCAAGCTCTTCCGCCGCCGCGTCGAGCGCCGCTTTTCCGTCGCTGTACTGCCGCCGCGCTTCGTCGAGAGCGCGCCGTCCGTCGGCGATCTCATCATCGGCTTTTGAAATTTCGATTTCGCCTTCTCGGACGGTATCTTTCGCGCTTTCAAGCTCGCTGCGGCCACGGTCAAGCTCCTCGCGAGCCGACTGCAGCTTTTCCTTCGCTTCCGCTTCGGCATCGGCAAGCTCGTCCTTTGCCTGTGCGATCTCATCTTCGGCATCGGCGACGATTCCGTTATATCTTATGTCGCATCTTTTGTCTGCAATTTCCCTGATTCGGTCGGCGACCTCTCCGACCGCCGAAGAGTAGGCGTCGGAATATGTATCAAGTTCGGCGGTGCCTTCGACAAGCAGGAACATGTCGGTGTACACGTCAAGCGAATAAAACTCGGGAAAAACATACATGATCACCGATATGCTGCCGTTTCCGACTGTCGTCGGCTCGGCTTCGACCGAAATATAGTAGGGCGAGCGGACGATTCCGACTGCGGTCACTTCCGTTTCGGCATATGTGTCGGAAATGTTTTCGTAATCCTTGTTATCCGGGGATATTACGAAATGCTCGCCGAGGCTGTGGGTCGTTGTGTATCCGTTCGGAGCGGCGATCAGACATTCGTTTACATTCTCGGGCATGCGCCCCTCAAGCAGCTCGAAATTGTTGAGCGTCGAGGAATCGTTTGCGAGCGAGTAACCGTATATGCGTGTGGCATACGAAGCCTTGTCGGTATCCATCACGATATCGGTCGAATATACGGGCATCGTGTCGGCAACACCGGGAAGTGCCGAAATCGCCTCAATATCCTCATCGGTAAGTCCGAGAGTGCTTTTTACATCGAGATCGAACAGACGCAGACGGTCGTAATATGTGTCGGTGGTGAGGCGCATATCCGGTGTCGTCGCAAGAAGACCCGAGAGAAACCCGACGCCGAGAAGCACGATTCCCATTATCGAGAGAAAGCGAGTGAGCGACCCCCGCAGAGACCTTATCTTGAATTTTGTGTATGCGTTTTTCATTACCACTCGATCTCTTCCACCGGGGTCGGCGAAGGATTTACCTCCGTTTTTACGACTATTCCGTTCTTAACGTGAAGCACACGGTCCGCCATCTTGCATAGCGCGGAGTTGTGGGTTATTATGATTATCGTTTTTCCGGTGCTGCGGCAGGTGTCCTGGAGAAGCTTCAGTATCGTTTTTCCGGTGTTGTAGTCGAGGGCTCCCGTCGGCTCGTCGCAAAGAACGAGCTTCGGATTCTTTGCAAGCGCACGCGCTATGGAAACGCGCTGCTGCTCTCCGCCGGAAAGCTGAGCGGGAAAGTTGTTCTTCCTGTCCGACAGCCCTACGGAATCGAGCGTTTCGGCGGCGTCGAGAGGCTCCTTGCAGATCTGT
>URSW01000043.1 GCA_900550625.1 uncultured Eubacteriales bacterium | reverse complement strand
GGCAAAAGCCGAGGCTGTAGCCGGAGCCGCAAAGGGCGCCGAATTTTCCGTCATGATCACTCTCGGAACGGGGGTCGGCGGCGGGATCGTTCTCGACGGTCAGGTATACTCAGGATTCAACTTCGCCGGAGCCGAGCTCGGTCATATGGTTATTGAGAAGGACGGTCGTCCCTGCTCATGCGGACGCAACGGCTGTTGGGAATCCTACAGCTCCGCCACCGGTCTTGTAAACATGACCAAGGATAAGCTCAGCGAGTGCCACAGCACCGGACGCGAAACGCTCATGGACAAGATCGTAGCGAAAAACGAAGGTCGCATTTCCGGAAAAACCGCATTCTCCGCTATGAAATCGGGAGATGCTGCAGCGACAGAGGTTGTCGAAGATTACATTGACTATCTTGCCTGCGGACTTACTAACATTCTCCGCATCTTCCAGCCCGATGTGCTTTCGATCGGCGGCGGAATATGCAACGAAGGAGACAACCTTCTCGTTCCGCTGAAGAAAAAGATCGACGAGATGCTTCATCTGCCCGATTATGCAAAGAAAACCGAAATCAAGATCGCAGAAATGGGCAACGACGCAGGCATCATCGGCGCCGCAACGCTCGGAATGTAATCAGACATTGCAGCCGATGAATTTCCCGACAGCGTACACGTCGGTTTCTTTCGCAAACAGGCAGGATTATAACATTAAAAAAGGCAGCCGCACATGAACGGCTGCCTTTTCGTGTTTTATGCTTCACCCGGCTTCTCTTCTCTGCCCCAAACTGAACAAACGCCGCGCTGAAGAATGACGACATAATCAATTGCACTCAGATGTGAGTGAGGAAACAACATTACACTGCTATCCCAAAAACAGATATTAAACCTACAAACATTGACGGCTTGCGCGCCCTTGCCTTGGTGTCCGGCTTCTCAAAAAAGCTGCCTTGACTTTCAACCGTAATAACCCACAGCGCTCTATATAATAATGCCGTTGTTTTATCTCTTTTTGAGACTGTCTACACCGGATCTCGCCCAACGCGGACAGCTTTTTTCGTTTTCATCATAGATGTAGTTCCTCATTACTTTATCGTTTCGCTGTTATTGATGACCGATGCGGAATAAAGAAACAGCGCATCGTCTGTTTTCGTAAAGTCGATCTGCTTTCCGAGAGAGGAAGGCGAGATATAGCGGATATCGACAAGCGTTATTTCGGAATAGCCCGCTGTGAGAAGCGGTGCTATACTGCTGCCGAACGAATCCCGGAAAACTATGAGCCGCCGTTCTTTCGCGGCATTCGGGTTTGTGATCCTGATGATCGAACGCGCACCGCCGAGGAACATTTCATAAGGATCTCTGCCTGCGGCAGCGCTGAGGTCATAAACAGGAATGTCAGACGATGTTTCGGCATTATATACCTTAAGGCTCCGTATCACCGCGTTATCGAGATAGAAAAGCCTCTCCGGTGCATGCGGGAGGGCTGCCTGACCGTAATAGACGCCGTAAAAAGAAACGCCCGCGTCATGCTTTTCACACTTTCCCATCCGCTCCGTGCCCATTTTATCCGCAATTTCGTCGGCAACCTTCAGTATTCTTTCCTGGCGCCAGTGTGAATCGGTGTAATAGAAATCATCAGCCGACAGAAGCCCTGAAATATCAATATGCCTTGCCTCCGGAAATCCGTTTTCGAGGCGTTTGACAATAGCCTTGTAATCCTTGTCCGGATAGCCGTTTGGCGATGCAATAAAAACATTTTTATCGGGTATTACCGACAGATATGTCTTTGTTCCGCTGTTCCGGAGATAAGCGTCATACACATACCGAAACCGCTGTGCGGCACGGTCAACCGAATCGAAGTCCGTCGGAAAATCCAGCTTTGAGAGGTGCTCTCCGACGGAATAAAGTCCGTTGTTATTCTTTTGCATAAACACCTTTGCATTTGCGGCTGCTTTGAGTGTTCGAAAGCCGTCCCGCAGCGGAAACTGGTCGAGCATATAGTTTTCAAAGCCGTTCATAAAGCTGCCGTTTGCAACCGACGAAAAGGACAGCGTGGGGCATTTCGCAAGATGCCGTCTTTCGACTGTCGATTCATCGGCGTCGGGCAAAATCCAAAACCAAGCGGCAAAAACCGCAATGAAGCCAAGTGACAAAACCAATGTAAGTATTTGTTGGTTTTTCTTCATAATACTCCTCCGGGGAAAAGTTTAAAGCAGCAAGTCAGAACCGGAAATAAACGAACGGATTGAACGAACCGTCGATCAGATACGCCGTACATACGGCAATCGAAGCGACCGTCGCTGTCGGCGTCAGAACGGCAAGAACCCTGCTGCCGCCCGCCGTCCCTCCGATTTTCTCATAAATCCTTTTAGGCAAAGGGGTTGCGCCGAGCGCAGCTATAATAAGCAGTATGAGATTACTTTTCAGATAATAAAGCGAAGCCGTGTTCGCGGCGGGGATTCCGGCAAGCCCGAACAGGGACTTAAAGCTCATAAATGCGTCGGCAATACTTGCCGAATCGAACAGTACGAAACCGAGCACGACAAACAGCATCGTGTAGATGTGCATAGGCACGGCATGCCGTCTTTTCGGGTGCAGAATGTATTTTTCAAACAGCAAAAGTACCGCATAAAGAAGTCCCCAGAAAATGAAATTCCACGATGCCCCGTGCCAGAAGCCGGTCGCCGCCCAGACGACAAGGATGTTAAAAACATGCCGTATAGGCTTTACGCGGTTTCCGCCGAGGGGAATATAAAGGTAGTCGCGGAACCAGCCGCCGAGGGAGATGTGCCAGCGGCGCCAGAACTCCGTAATGCTTGCGGAAACATACGGATAGTTGAAATTTTCGGAAAAGCGGAATCCGAAAATGCGTCCGAGTCCTATCGCCATGTCTGAATACCCGGAAAAGTCGAAATAGATGTGCAGCATATATGCCGCGGCGTACAGCCAATAAAACAGCACGGTTTTCTCGCCGTACGCCTTGAATTCGGATACAAGAAGTGCCGCCGAATTTGCAAGAAGTATCTTCTTTGCAAATCCGACGGAAAAACGCGTGATTCCCTCCGCCGCATCGGCAAGCGTGGTTTTCCGGTTTTTCAGGCTTCCGGCAATGTCTGAGTAGCGGACAATGGGTCCGGCTATCAGTTGAGGAAACATCGCAACATACATGGCAAGATCAACAAAATTGCGCTGTGCCGGCACGTCGCCGCGATAAACATCTATGACATAGCTCAGGATCTGGAATGTATAAAAGCTGATACCTACCGGCAGAGCCACCTTCAGAAGCGGGATGGAAAGACCTGTTACCGCATTGAAGTTTCCGATAAAAAAGTCCGCATATTTGCAATATGCAAGCAGACCGAGGCTGGCGACTGCCGAAACGGCAAGCGCCAGCTTGGCAATTTTCGTCCCGCGAAAGCGTTCAGCCAAAAGCGCGGCAATATATGACTGCGTGACCGCCGCAAGCATAAAAACGAGATATTTCGGTTCTCCCCAACCGTAGAAGAACAGGCTTGCCAAAAGAAGCACAAGATTCTTCATACGGTCGGGAACAACGAAATACACGAGCAAAACGCACGGCAGAAAGCAATACAGAAAAGTTATACTTGAAAACAGCATGGCTCAGTCTTATGCGATGGGAACATCGAAAAGCTGTTTTGTTGAGCTGTATTCAGCGGACAGCTTGGCTGTAAAGGTGTCTGTCAGTTCCCTTGCGCCAAACACGGAAACGATATAATCGCCGACGGTCAGAATGACGAGCTTTTCGGGAAATCCGCACAGCCACTGACGTGCAAGAATGTTTTCTTTAATTTTACCCGCAAGTGCTTCGGCGTTTCCGGAGCCTTTAACATGGTATACGCCGCAGGAAAAGTTGTTCTGATTCAGCATATGCATAAGCGATGCGGCATCGTCAATCTCGGAAGCGTTTGCCTTCGGGAAGCCGAGTTCAAAGTCAAGGGCTTCTGCATCGGAAACATCGAATTTGCCGGGCATATCTTCCTTCATATGCTTTTCGGAACCGCCTGTTGCAGGGAATTTTTCGTCGTTTGAATACTTGCTCCAGACCTTTTCAAGAATTTCCAAAGCGCTTTTGACCTGCCCTTTGGGGACATCGGAAGGCGTGGTTGTCCCGCTTTCACCGTTTTGTTTTGCACAGGCTGCAAAAGAAAGGACAAAGACGGCAGCAAGTGCAAGTGCAATAATCTTTTTCATAATATAGTTTCCTTTCACTTTAGGTTTTGTTTTCATAACATTATCTGTAACCCGAACAACATTAACAATTACGTCGTTTATCTCAGGGGAAGGCTGATCTCAAACACCGCGCCGCCGTCGTTTGACGCGGATATTGTGCCTTTGTGCAATGACACAATCTCCTTTGCAAGAGAAAGTCCGATTCCGGCGCCGCCCTTACGGGTGCTGAAAAAGCGGTCGAAAATGTGCGGCAAAAGCTCCGGCGCAATGCCCTCTCCATCGTCATGGATACGGACAATGGCTTTTCCTCTGTCTGCCCTACATTCAATTTGTATTTTCCCTTTTGCATACCGCAGTGCGTTGGTGATGATATTGGTAAACGCACGGCGGAGCTGAACCTCATCGCAGTTTACCAAAACAGGTTTTTCGTCAAAGCATGGGGTGATGCACAGTTTTCTCTGCTCCGCCAGTTGTTCCGTGCTGCGCAGACAGTCATATAAAACCTCACGAACATCCATCGAATGGAACTCCGCATTAGCTTGTCCCGACTCCAATCGGGAGAGCGTAAGCAGTTCCTCTACCAATTCGGACATCTGTTCAATCTCTTCCAGAATAACCCCCGATGCTTCGGCAGGATCCAGAACCCCGGTATGAATTCCCTCCGCACAGCCCTGAACTGCCATCATCGGCGTTTTCAGCTCATGTGACACATTCTGAAAAAACCATTTCTGGGATTCGTGCGCCTTTTCAACATAGCCGCCGAGTTTCCAGCCAAAGAGACAGACCAGCACGCTGAGCACTGCCAGCACCGCGAAAAAAACGGCATTCAGATAAGCCGAATACTGCATAACTGCCCCGACATCCACATACAGAATGTACGAATATGCGTCCTCATATTCATCGGCTTCAACCTGTGATATTCGGAAAACAAATCGGCTGCCGCCGGTTTTCAGTGTATGAAATTCATCAGCGGCCGGTTTTTCCTCCCGGCAGTATTTCCTCAATTGATATTCAGCTTTTGAAAGGTGTTCTGACTCTGTAAGACCATCTTCAACTTCAAGATACCGAACACTGGATGTAAGAAAATGCTCCTCCCCATCGTCCATTGTTTCGGCAAGCGGGATAGGATCCTTACGTTCATCCTCCAAAAGTATCGCCTTCTGCGCCTCTGAAGTCAAATATTCCGGAATAAAGATATTAACGGTAGCAAGCATCGCCGCAAAAACAAACAGCATCGTACCGAGAACGGATACGGTAATTTTTCTTCTTATATTTTTCATTTTCCGACTCCGTCCGATCGCAGGCGATAACCGTACCCCCAAACCGTCTCAATCTGCACATTGCTGTCCGCAGAGGAAAGCTTGCTGCGTATGCGGCGCAGTGTTTCATCGGTCACTCTGGTTTCCACTTCGTCATTGTATCCCCAGATCTGGTTAAGCAGCTCGTCACGTGAAAACGCTTTGCCCTCACCACGCATCAGAAAGAGGAGCATCTTCAGCTCATTCGGAGAAAGTGCAAGAGGCTTTTCTTTGCAGAAAAGCTGCTTCTCATCACCCGAAAAACGTAGGTCTCCAACGGCAACATCCCTGTCCGTCGGGTCTCCGCCTCTTTCCATCTCTACGCGGCGAAGAAGAGATTTAACACGCATCAGGAGAACCGTCGGACGAAACGGCTTGGTCAGATAGTCGTCACCGCCTTGCAGAATACCGTTAACATAGTCGTATTCGGTATCCTTTGCCGTCAGAAGAATGATGGGAACATTATTCTTTTCACGGATGAGGCGGCAGCAGGTAAGTCCGTCGGTTCCGGGCATCATAATATCCAAAATAACAAGATCGGAGCGTCTTTTAAAAAACGCGCCTAAAAGTGCGTCGCCTGTTTCAAACGCGCACACCTCATATCCGTCATTTTCGAGAAAGCTCCGAAGAGTTTCTCTTATGTTTTTTTCATCCTCTGCAATATAGATAAGCTGTTTCATGATGCCCCCCAAAACCGATACAGAGCCGTGCCGCTCCGACACGGCTCTGTATGTAAAATTCATCTGCTTCTTTCGCAGACCTCAAGATCGACTTCTTTAAGTTCAAATGTCATATCAGGCTCGTTTGCCGCAATCTTTTCATCATACTCGGCGTCGACACGATCCCAAAGCTCCGCATTACGATCAAGAACCGAGTCGAGTTTTTCGTAGAGAGCATCGACCTCACCATAAAGTCGATCTGCGTTCTCATCAGTCATGCGATAGTAAAGCTCGTCGATCTGCATTTCCAGCGATTCAATCTCGGCAAGATCTGCAAGCAGAGCCGTTTTCTCCTGTTCGCTCAGTGAGCTCATACCCTTGATGAATTCCTCGTAGGAGCCCTCTGCCGGGCAGATGTCATCAAAATCCGCTTCATTCAGTTCAAAGGTCATATCCGGCTCGTTTGCCGCAATCTTTTCATCATACTCATCGTTGACGCGTTCCCAAAGCTCTGAGTTTCTTTCGAGAACCGCCGTGAGTTTTTCATCAAGGGTGTCGATTTCATCGCAGAGTCGTTTCTCGTTTTCATCTGTCATACGGGAGTAGATTTCGTTGATCTGATTCTCATACTTTTCAATCTCGGCAAGGTCTGCAAGCAGAGCCGATTTCTCCTGTTCGCTCAGTGAGCTCAGATTTTTAACAAAGTCTTCAAGCGGCTGTCCGACACATTCGCCGGAAACCTCTGCAGCGGCAATGCATGGATCATTCACAGGTTCTCCAGACTTCTTCACATTTGCCGAAGCAGCAGTTGCAGATACGGTAACAATGCTCAGCGCAAGTACAAGAGTGAGAACTGCTGCAAATACGGTTTTTTTGCTTTTCATAGTAAGTGCTCCTTTATTATTATTTGCGGTTTTCCTTCCCGCAACATAAGTATATCAAAACAAAGCAGCCCATTCACCGCAAAAACGCCTGAAAATTGTCACAAAACCGTAAGAATCAAAAGTCGCGTATAAGCATCATTTTCAACTCGCAGCAACAACCTCAGATAAGTTCCTTCAGCGTCTCCTCAAGCTCGTCTTTTTCGCGGTGCCCGACGGTCTTTTTTAGAATTTCTCCGTTTTTAAAGAAGATCAGCGTTGGAATGCTTGCAATACCGAAACGGGCGGAAAGCTCCGGCTCATCGTCCACATTGACCTTACAAAAGCGTGCCCTGTCGCTGTATTCCGCGGCAAGTTCATCGAGAACGGGAGAAAGCATTTTACAAGGACCGCACCACGTCGCCCAAAAATCAAGAACAACGGGAATTTCAGAGAAAATAACCTCTTTTTCAAAATTGCTTTTTGTGATATTCAGCATCTGTTTTTACCTCCGTCAGTGATTTTTAAAGTTTTTCAGGCGCTTTTTTATTCATAGCACCGGAGTGTGCAATATGCACATTTTTCATTAAGACAGACCGAACACAACGATCAATATTCCTCCGATAATGTTTACAACAATCTTATATTCCCTCAAAAAGCTCCGATTGTGCCGGCAAACAGTCCGAGCGCGCTGAACACGACGGTAAAGCCAAGCACAAAACTAAGCGCTCTCAAAAAAACTTTATGCTTTTTATCCGCTCCTCCAGCAAAATATGAGATATACAGTGGCAAAAGCGGCAGCATACAGGGGGAAATGAAGGAAATAAAGCCTTCCAAAAAGGTAATCACAACCTCCATGTCGGTCTCCTTTGTTTGTCAGTCGAAGAGGAACAAAAGATATCCGTATCCCTCGGCTTCCATTTTTTCAAAGGGGATAAAACGCAGCGCCGCACTGTTGATACAATAGCGCACACCGTTCGGCGAATCGGGATCTTCCTCAAACACATGACCGAGGTGGGAGTCTCCGGCTCGGCTGCGCACCTCTGTTCTGCGCATTCCGTGGCTGTCGTCCTGCCGTTCAATGACTGCAGGGGCTTCTATCGGCTTTGAAAATGCCGGCCAGCCACAGCCGCTTTCAAATTTATCGGTTGAAGAAAACAGCGGTTCGCCGGTCACTACATCCACATAAATACCTTTTTCAAATTTGTTCCAAAGCTCATTTTGGAATGGGCGTTCGGTTTCATTTTCCTGTGTGACACGATATTGCTCTGCCGTAAGCTTTTCGCGTATTGACTCGGCAGCAGGCTTTCTGTAGTCACCCGGATCGATCCTCAGTTTTGAAAACAGTTCGATTTCCTCCCGCGGGATATGGCAATAACCACCCGGATTCTTTTGCAGATAATCCTGATGGTATTCCTCAGCCGGATAGAAATTGAGAAGCGGACCGCATTCTACAAAAAACTTCGTCCTGCGACTCTTTTCAAGGTCATATATCCGCTGCACCGTTTCTCTTGCAGCTTCGTTTGTGTAATAAATTCCGGTCTGATACTGACTTCCCACATCGTTTCCCTGCCGATTCTGCACCGTCGGATCTATTACATAGAAATATGCAAGCAGCAAAGCGTCAAGGCTGACCTTTTCGGAATCATACTCTACGCGCACCGTCTCACGAAAACCGGTGCTGCCCGCACAAACCGTTTTATAGTCGGCATCCGCTTTGCACGTACCGTTGGCATAGCCGCTTTGGGCATCGATAACGCCGGGGATCGACTGCATCAGATGTTCCAATCCCCAGAAACAGCCGCCGGCAAGATAGATCACATTCTGCTTTTCTTTTGAAAAATCCATTTGTTCTGCCTCCTTTGGCATGCCTTCTAAATCCGTATTGTTTGTATCATTGCCGATTCCGCATCCGGTAAAAAGAAGGACCGCAGCCCAAAGAAGAACTGAAACCCGTATGATTCGTTCCATATTTCCGCCTCCTTTTTGAATTACGATCGGAGCTCCGTCCGATTGATTTTTTGTATCTTGCTTGTACAAAAAGAGTTGCCGTCAGAAGAAGAAACATCGCTCCGGCTCCGGCACAGAGAAAAGCATCTCCGCCGACGGAACAGTTTCCCGTACGCCACCGTACAGCATAAGACAAACAACCTACAACAGCACTCATAATAAGTGGCGGTAAAAATGAGAACCGCACCGATTTTCAGCTATTTTTCTTCATTGACAGTCGGCTCCATTCCATGCTTCAGTATCTTTCGGTCGATATCCGCCACAGTAATACCGTGCAGACTTTTTTTACAATTCTCATCAAGCTGCCGGTAAATATTCTGCATGATCTCACCCATTCCCGAGGAGATTAAGCACGCCTTATCCATATCACCGCTTCTCCACGGTGAACCGACAAATTTTGCGTCGATCGCCTCGGCGATCTGCTCCAGCGTGAGTTTATCGGCATCAGCGATAAATAAATATCCTCCGTTATTGCCGCCCTTGGTATCCACAAAGCCTGCTTTTTTCAGCTTTGACATGACCTTGCGTATCAGCACGGGATTGGTGCAGACATTCTGTGCCAGCTCCTCGCTGCTGAGTACCCTTTCCATGTGATTGAGATAGACCAACGCATGTACGGCAATGCTGAATGAACTGTTCGTAACGATTACCTCCTCGGTACACGAAATCTTTCTGTAATATTTTTAGTTACATCTTCTACTGTAATTATAATAGTTACAGAAGAAGATGTCAAGTGGATAACCGAAATTTTTTATTATTTATCATAAAAAGTGAGCCTGATAACCAGACTCACCAATATCATGTAAACCTTTTCACTTTAATCTGCAGTCCGGCTTTTCCGGCAATATTGATTACTTGAAGGCCTTCCTTTCGGGCAACGCGCAATGTTTTCTCGGTTCCGCTGTCCTCCCTTGAAAGATAACAGATACACATACTGCTCCCGTTTATAAAACGCCGATTGCGGCGATGCCCCTGCGCCGTCGGTTAGAAGCAGCAGAAAAGAACCGGTATGAGACACTGTTTTGGCAAGTACCTGAAGATCCGGGTCTGCTGCTGTTATTTCAAGACCTATGTTAAAGCCGACCGCCTGAATCAGCGGCATATTTTACGTTTTGGTAAGTGCAGTTCCGATTTTGATTCCAATGGGCGTCATTGACTGATTGGTTCAGAGAAAAAA
>URSW01000042.1 GCA_900550625.1 uncultured Eubacteriales bacterium | reverse complement strand
GAGAAAAAAGCCCCCTTCCGAGGATAATTAAAGCCGCCCCGAAAAGAAAGGCAAGAAGAAGTTCGGCTTCCGTGGGAATAATGCACAGGCAGAGTACGGACAGTCGAACAACTTTACGAAAAACGGACAGTGAAGAAACACCTCCTGATGTAGAAATAGAAGCTACAGCAGGAGGTGTTGTCAAATCCGGGTAATATGCAAGCCTCTTAATTAATTGGGCAAAATGCTTTTTTACTGTTTCTTCCCTTTTCCCACAACAATTTTATCGCACAAAGCGAGAATACCCGGCAGGATAAACAAGATAAGAAACATAGCGGAAGCACAACCGACCGACAGTGTGCGGACGATCTGTTCAACGGTGGGGTTGCCGAACAGAGGACCTATTACGGCGGTGATCAGCACCATAATTGTACCGGAGGTCAAGATGGTATGAATGCTTCCTTTATATGCGGCAGCGATCGCTTCCTTTGCGGAAAAGGTCGCCCGCATCTCACGGTAATAGCTTGTAAACAGAATTCCGTAGTCGATAGTTGCGCCCATCAGGATGCATTCCACAATCAGCAGTGCCAGATAGTATATCGAACCGCCTATTGCGCCTAATGCAGCGACAGTGATAAACACGCCGCACTGTACGATCAGTACTAGAATTGCAGGTACGGCGAGCGACCGGAATGTCAATGCAACCACGACGAAGATGGATACAGCGGTAAGCAGTGTGATGAGCAGCAGTTCGCGGCTGAAGCCGGACTCCATTTCATTCACCATTGCACTGTTTCCAATAAGATGATATTCACCGGACAGCTTTTCATCGCATATTTCGGTTATTTTTTTTACAAACGCCGAGGTTTTCTCCGACTCAACCGGCAATTTGGTCGTGACGGTCATCCTCGAATGCTTTTCGCCCTTAAGCTGTCGTAGCCCGTCATCAAGCTGCTCTCTTGCCTTTGCAATGCCGTCTTTCTGTTCGGCGGAAAAAAGAGACGAAAACGATTGCTCGGAAGCCAACTTTTCAATGTACTTTACCAACATTTCCGGAGACATGGCAGTCTGTGCGTTTCCCTGTTTCAAGCTCGCACTGTACAGATAGAGCAGTTCAACTGTGTTCTCATTAAATTTGTCGCTTATTCCGCCGAGGAATTCCGCCATTTCCTCAGCCGTGAATTCCTTGCCGCTTACAACAGCGTCGGTAATCGTCTTTGTCTGATATATTTTTGCCTTTGCCGTATCGTCAAGCACAGCGGCATATTGAGGATTCGGGATAACATTCTCCGTAAGAAATGAAACAAATTCATACAGCGACATGGTTTTGTCCGGCGCGTATTCCGACCCGTAACGAAGCATAAAGAGCTGCGTCACCTGCTCTGCATTCATACCGAGCGACTGCGCGAGTGCGGCAGGCGGCACGGGAGCGGTCAGTGAATCTTTGTCTGTCAGAGGTTTCAGCGCTGCAAGCTGTCCCGCCGCAGCTTGGTCTATATAATCGGAGAACATCGGGTCAGCCGCCACTGTGCCCGAAAGGAAGCCAAGAAAATCAGACAGTGTCATAGGCGCTGTCTTGCCGTTTGCATGGTAGTGATAATAAACGAGATGCAGCAGTTTTTCACTTGCCTGTAAGCCTCCGCCCATCACCGAGAGCATATCCGACATTTCTTTTACGGAACATTGCTTGCCGATCGTCGTAGGATAGGAAACAACGCTCTTCACCCCGTCCTTTTTTTCCAGAACCGACGCAATCTCCGCAATCTTGTTTTCGTCTGCGTTCTCATAAAGCAGGACAAGTGTGTTGTCTTTCGGAAAAACATCGGCAATCATGTCCTTCTCGGACAGTGTATAGACGGTTTTCGTCCCGTACTGCAGATAGCCTGTGCCGATAAACAGCAGAACGAACAGTACCGCGATAACGCCGCGGAAGCGGTAGCTGAAACCGCCCAGCACCGCCGAAAGACCTTTCTTATGCGCTTTTTCCGTTCGCTTTTTCTTTTCGGTTTTTTCAATCGGCTTATGCGACAGCAGTATAAGCGCCGGCAAAACGGTGAACACGCACAGCATGCTGAACGCAACGCCCTTTGCCAATACAATACCGATGTCCGCACCGATTTTAAAGCTCATAAATACCAGCACCAGCAGTCCGACGATCGTGGTTACGGCGCTGCCCGTGATCGAGCCGAAGGCGGCGCGCAGGGCGTTTTCCATTGCCTCCTTACGATCGTCGGTTTTTTTCAGCTCCTGCCGGTAACGGTTCATCAAAATTATGGAATAATCCATCGACAGCGCGAGCTGCAGCACCGCCGCAATACCGAAACTGACATCCGAGATTTCTCCGAGAAAGAAGTTTGTTCCGAGGTTCAGCACAACGGCAATGCCGATTGTGACAAGGAACAGTATCGGTTCAAAATATGAGCCGCAGGAGATGAGCAGAACGACAAGAATGATTCCGAACGCCGCAAGATATACCGAAAGCGGAATGTCCGGAGCCGAGGCGTCGTCGTTCTTCACCGTGACCTCATAGTCGGAGAACTTTTCTTTAATCTGCTTTTCAACGGCTGCCTCCTCCCGGGTGTCATATCCGTATTTGGTGTTGAGAATATAGAGGGTATATTCCCCGCTGTTATAATCGCCGCTGTCCATGTCATAGGTCACGCCGTCTACATTCTCAATTGCGGCAAGCGCATCTTTTAATTCTGTCTTTTTCTCACTGCTGAGACTCTTGAACATCACCCGAATCGTGTAGGATTCCCCCATCGTCGGAAATTCTTTTTCCATAAGAGAAATACCTTGTTTCATCGAGGAATCGTCCGGCAGATATTTGGTCATGTCCGAGTTTACGCTGACCTTCGGTATCAAAAAAGCGCAGACCGCTGTCAATATCAGCATAGCGGAAAGAATGATGTTCCGTTTGTTTACAACAAAATTTGTAAGCCTTTTCATAAGCACACCTCCCGGGTTACTGTTGACAAGTCCTTGTGTCTATAGTATAATTACAATCAGATGTAAAGTCAACAGACTGTTCATTTTAAAAAAGCATGACGCAAACACAACCAAGCGCCTATGCTTTGAATTAAACAAATTTGCATCATTTGTTAGCCGAAAGGAGAGTCTATGGAGAACCAAAGAGTGCGGCTGAGTAAGATGCTGCTGAAAAACGCATTGATAAAGCTGCTGAAAGAAAAGCCTCTTGAAAAAATCACTATCTATGAGTTGTGTGCCGAAGCCCAACTTAACCGGGTCACATTCTACAAATACTACGGCAGTCAGTATGATCTTTTAACCGACATTGAAAATGACTGTTTTCGTAAATTAGAAGAAATTCTATCCGACAACGGCTCTGACAGCGAGGACTGCCTGTGTCGTATGTTGAAGGCTCTGCTTGACGATGAAGAACATTTCAAGGTCCTTATCAATTCCCTGCCTGACAAGGATTTTTCAACCAAGCTGTTCGACCTGCCCACTATTAGGAAGCAGCTTGATATGGCGATTCCCGTAACTTTCACAGAGGAAGAACGGAACGAACTCTGCCTTTTCTTTTATCAGGGCGGATATGCAGTGATACGGGAATGGCTGAATCGTGAGAACCGCCAGTCGCCGAAAAAGATGGCGGTGTTCCTCAACGGTGTTATACGCAAGCTGACACAGTGATTCATATTTACGGAAGCTGACCGGCAAAAGCAGCGACACGGAACATTCCCTGCCGCTGTTTCTACGCTACTTTATTTTCATGTCTGTCGGGAACTTCACCGCTACAGTCGTTCCCTTTTCCGAACTTTCCTCTACCCGAATCTCACCGCCGTGCAGTGCGACGATCTCCCACACCAACGAAAGTCCCAATCCCACACCGCCGTTTTCTCTGCTTCTGGATTTATCCACCCGGAAAAATGGCTGAAAAATGCTTTCTCTGTATTTCTCCGGTATGCCGCAGCCGGTGTCTGCGACCCGAATGACTAGCCGATTTTTTTCATCGGTGATCGCAATACGCACCGTCCCGTTCGGGCGATTGTAACGTATAGAATTTTCGGCCAGATTAAAGAGCATACGATAAATCAGCGTGTCACTGCCGATCATAACCCCCTCACCTGTGCTTTCAAGTATTATTCCGTTTCTGTCCGCAAGCGGAACAAGGTCTGCAAAAATCTCCTCAACCATAGGAGCTAATTCAATACGGTCTGTGCAGGACACCGTCTTGAGATCACTCATTTCAAGCAGCGTTTTCGTCATTTGCGTCATGCGTTCGGTCTGTTCACGCAGCAGGCGCAGAAAATCCGCCGTTTCCGGCAACACCTCGGGATGCTCTGCGGAAAACAGCTCAAGCTGTGCCTGCATCAGCGAAAGCGGCGTGCGCAGCTCATGAGCGGCATTTCCCGTAAACTGCCGCTGCGCGGTAAAGCCTTCGTCAAGACGTTCCAGCATTTGATTGAACGACCGGCTGAACTGCCGGAACTCCGGCAGTACATCTTCGCTGATCTTCATATCTGTCAGATTGTTCAGCTGAACCTTTTCCACTTGAGAAGTAAAAGTGCGCAGGGGCTTCAGCGCGTGTCCGCTTAAAAAGTACGCAAGCACACCGCCGAGAATCGTTACCGCTGCCGTGATATACCAGTTAGTGGTGATAAATGATTCCTGCGCCCCGTGTACAACAATGGTCAATTCCTCGTCGAGCTTCTTTTGCTCGGGATCAAAATAATCAGGTTCTCCCCTGTCCGTGTCCCCGTAGCCCGTAATATAAGAGCCTATGGAATCCATATAATGCCTGCCGGAATATCCGATCAGAACATTCATAAAAACACAGGTTGCTCCGATAAGAAGTACCGTCATTAAGGTGATCCGCCATTGCAAGGATAGCTTTTTCACAATTTCTCTTCCTCCATAACGTACCCTTCACCGATTCGGTTGCGGACGGGGTCGAAACCAAGTGCGGCACGCAGCTTCTTCCGCAGTGCGGAAATATGTACCCGAATCGAATTGCTGAAATTATCCACGCTGTTGTCCCATACATGGTCAAGCAGTTCTTCCTGACTGACGGGACGCCCCTGATTGAGCAGAAGGTATTCAAGTATCCCGATTTCTTTACGGGTAAGTGACAGTTCCTGTCCGCCGGCGGCGGCGATACGGGTCTTAGTGTCAAAGGAAAGCTCACCGCAGGTAAGAACCACATCATTCTGTGTAAACTGACGACGGGTAAGACTGCGTATCCTTGCTTCCAACTCCTCTAAATGAAAAGGCTTTGCCAAATAATCATTGGCTCCGGCATCCAGCCCCTCCACCTTGTCAGCGACCTCACTGCGCGCCGACAAAATCAACACCTTCGTATCTCTGTCGTTTTGACGCAGCGTTCTGAGCACCGTCATCCCATCCGCCCCCGGCAGATTCAAATCCAGTAAAGCAAGATCGTATCGCTCCACACCGAGCAGTTCGATCGCTTTGTTTCCGTCATGGCAAAAATCCACGCTGTAAGCGAGTCGTCTGAGACTGCGGACGATCGTCTCACATAACGCGCGTTCATCTTCAACTACTAAAATATGCATAGGAAATCTCCTTACGTTGTTTTTCCGGTTCTTCGACTTTATTATACCGCGAAAAAATGCTTGCTCACAAGGGCATTTTTGCGAGACCGTCAATACCACAGTCGTGCGCAGCACGGGGAGGTGATAGCCGTAAAGGCTTGCGCAGAAAGACTTTCTGCAGAAAGACTTTCTGTGGATATTATACCACACGGAGATAAGTTTTTTGTTAAGTTTTCGTTCTTAACAGGGATTTTATATCCTTTGTGATACAATGAGGACACAAAAGGAAGGGGTGACCGAATTGATTCGATCGAAAAAAGCCGTTTTTCAGGCTGCGCTGCTTATCTGCGGAACTGCGATGCTGTGTTACGGAGTCTGGCGCGGAGAGGCGGATACCGTGCTAAGCAAGGCGGTCCGGCTATGTTTGGAGTGTGTGGGAATTGGATAACAAAAATGCGAAGAAAAAAAAAGGCGGCGTATCGCAGTTTCTCTCACGCTTTCGGGGACTGTTCCAAGCAGGTGCAGCACTGCTGACCAACCTTCATCTGCCCAATTTCTTGAAGGGCGGAATTTATCAAGGGAAAGGAAAGGCTGTCTGTGTACCGGGACTTAATTGCTATTCCTGCCCGGCGGCATCGGGGGCCTGTCCGATCGGCTCGTTTCAGGCAGTGGTGGGGTCGTCGAAATTCAACTTTTCCTACTACATCACAGGATTTCTCATTCTGCTCGGTGTGCTGCTCGGCCGCTTCATCTGCGGTTTTCTGTGTCCCTTCGGATGGTTTCAGGAGCTGCTGCACAAAATTCCGACCAAAAAGATCTCCACCAAAAAGCTGAAGCCGCTGACCTGCATAAAATACGCTGTTCTGCTTTTTATGGTGGTTTTGATGCCAATGCTTATCACAAACGATGTTGGCATGGGAGATCCGTTCTTCTGCAAGTACCTATGTCCGCAAGGAGTACTTGAGGGAGCGATACCTCTCGCCGCCGTCAATTCCGGCATACGCGCCGCACTCGGTGCGCTCTTTTCGTGGAAGCTCGGTATTCTGATTACAGTAATCGTGTTGAGTGTGGTTTTCTACCGCCCGTTCTGCAAGTGGCTGTGTCCGCTGGGCGCGTTTTATGCGCTGCTTAACAAGGTATCACTTTTCGGAATGAAAGTTGATAAACACAAGTGCGTTTCCTGCGGAAAATGTGCAAAAGCATGCAAGATGGATGTGGATGTAACCAAAGCCCCCGACCACACCGAATGCATCCGCTGCGGCATGTGCGTCCGTGCCTGCCCCACCAAGGCCGTTAGCTTCCGCTACGGCTTCGGCAACGGAAAAGAAAGCGATCGTCCCGCAGAAAAGACGGAAACAACAAAACAAATATCCGATACAGAAAAGGAGTAAACACAATGAAAACAACAAGAATTTTAACCGTATTGACCGCCTTCCTGCTGATATTCAGCCTTGCTGCCTGCGGCACAGGCAAAGACAACAAGAAAGATGACGGAAACAAAAAGGCAGCAATTGCAGCTCTTATGGCAATGGAACCCGGCACGAAGGACGAAGCAACCGAGCTTCATCAAAAACTGATGGAGCAGGAAAATGCCATTCTTTCCGAAAACAGCGCTCTTTGGGAGAAGGTGTTTCTCTCTGCCAATAAAGGCACGGCGATGATCGAGGACGGCGGAAACTACGGAGATTTCCTGCTTAAAACTATCGACGGCGCCAAGGACCAATTCAAGGCAAATGAGCTGAAACTGCTTAAAGAAGGCGCCGAACAGATCCGTGAGATCGAAGGAAAGCTGACGGTTCTTGAGCAAAAGTTCCCCGGCTGCGGAAAAAAGCCGTCCGACGGCGATATGAGCGTTCCGGCAGAGAACGGCAAACCGACAGAAAAAGGCAATCTGATGAAATTCCCCGCATTTGACGGTAAGGATCTTGATGGAAACGAAGTGAAGAGCAGCACTCTGTTTGCGGAAAACACCGTTACCGTAGTAAACTTCTGGTTTACCACCTGCAGCCCCTGCGTGGGCGAGCTTGCCGACCTGGAAGCGCTGAACAAACAGCTTGCCGAAAAGGGCGGTGCGGTAGTCGGAATCAACTCGTTCACTCTTGACGGGGATAAAACGGCGATAAGCGATGCAAAGGATATTCTGACGAAGAAGGGTGTATCCTACAAAAACATTTGGTTTGACTCAAAAAGCGAGGCCGGTGAATTCACTTCCGGACTGTACTCCTATCCGACCACATATGTAGTTGACAAAAACGGCAACATCGTTGGCGAGCCTATCGTCGGTGCGATAACCGCCAAGAAACAGGCAGAGATGCTGCAAAAGCTTATCGATCAGGCCATTGCAAACAGTAATGGCTGATGAGTATCAATCTTCCGTCACAAAGTCAATAACACTTATTTTCAAAAAGGCGAGGGCGGATATCCCTCGCCTTAAACTATTCGGTTGTTTTCGACTCTTCTTTACGGCTTTCCTAAACCTGACGTTCGAGCGCCGACTGTTTAGCGAGAATGGCGTTTACCTTATCATGGCGGATATTGTTCAGAGCTTCTCTTAACAGTTTTTATTTCTTTCATAATAACTATTCCTCTTTCTGATTCTTCTTTGAGTTACGCAAAAGACTCTGCGGGCTTTTTGAGCAGCGAAAGGCTGATCTTCACCACTCTGCTGACAAAGCGAATGATTTCCTTTTTGCTATACTGATCATAGCCCTCCACAACAACATGCATCAAACCGTTTGACAGATGGGTATACATCATCTCAAGCTCCGCATCCCCGGCCATAGGCAGTTCCTTTCGCCAGTAAGCAATACTGTCCTTTTTGGCGAGTGCAATCATTCGCTTAAGGATTGTGGAACTTGTGTTTCCGAGAATCAAAGCCCTGCAAGCCTCCCGGTTCTGATCGATCATTTCGTAAATAGCTTCTATAAGAGCCGTAACATCAAATGAGTTTACGTAACGAAGGGACTGTTCAAACGCTCCGATAAGCTCGTTCTCAATACTCCCCAGCAGTGCAAAGCAATCGCTGTAATGAGCGTAGAAGGTCGCCCGGTTCAGCTGTGCCAGCTCGCACACCTCTTTTACGGTAATTTTGTTGACCGGTTTCTCTTTCAGCAGTTTTAATAAAGACTGCTTAAGCACCATTTGTGTATAGCGTTTCCTGGCATCTGTTTTCTCCATTCAAATTTCCTCCGAAAAAAGTTTACAAAGTTTGGCAGCACTTCCGTAGGTGATGTTGCTTTTCTTTCAAATAGACTGTGATTGCCGATTGCTTTTATCTTTTATATTTAGTATACTATACTTGTGAAAGATAGTCAACATCTGTATGGATATCTCAAGGAGGTTTTCTGTATGTATAACAGATATTTGATTACCGGCGCCACCGGTTTTCTCGGTCGGACAGTGGTTGAGAAACTGGTACGCCGCAATGTACGGGTAGACGCATTGGTGCTGCATAATGACCCTTATGCGGCTTTATTGCCGGGAGAGGTTCATGCAGTCGTCGGCGATGTATGCGAAGATGCCTCGCTTGAGCAGTTCTTTGCAGACACTGATGACAAAACCTGTGTAATTCACTGCGCCGGCATTATCTCCGTCGCCTCAAGATCCGGTTCAAAGCTCTATCAGGTCAATATAGGCGGCACCTGTAAGGTCGTCCGACAATGCCTGGAGCATCACATAGGAAAAATGATCTATGTCAGTTCTGTACATGCCATACCGGAAAAACCGAAGAATTGCGTCATTACAGAGGATTGCGAGTTTTCTCCGGGACTTGTAGACGGCGATTATGCCAAAAGTAAAGCAGCTGCAACGGAATTGGTCTTTAGTGCAGCACAGCAGGGACTTAACGTCAGCATTGTTTTTCCCTCCGGAATCATCGGTCCCGGTGATGTGTCCGGCGGAAGCTTTACATCAATGGCAAAATCCTTCCTTGCCGGGAGGCTGCCCTTTGCCGTGCGCGGCGGGTATGATTTTGTAGATGTACGGGATGTGGCAAAAGGAATTCTGGCTTGCGCGGAAAGCGGCGAGTCGGGTAAGGGTTACATTCTGTCCGGACATTACATCACCATCCGCAGAATGCTGCAGATCGTCGGAAAAGCAGCCAAGCTGATATATCGTCCCATTTGTTTGCCGTTAAAACTCGCAAAGCTTGCAGCACCTTACTTTGAACGCCGTTGCCTGAAAGAGAAAAAGCCGCTTTTCTTCACACCTTATTCTGTTGCTGTTCTTGGTTCAAACGGACGGTTTACTCATAATGCCGCAACGGAGAGGTTTGCATATCGACCGCGCCCGATCGAGGAGACCTTGCGGGATATGACAGTCTGGCTTGTCAGTCAAAAGGCTAAAGCCGGCAGCGCAACTTAAGGTGGAGGTGCTCATTTATAAAATCATTCTTTCCGACTCCTCCCGGCACATCGCTTCAGACTTTGTCGCCTTGCTTTTCTGATGTTCATGTAGTATAATAAAGGCAGATCAACCGTTCTTTCCGTCTGAAAAATGACCCGGGCACCCCCGTGCCTCTGCATTTACCCGTACTCCCGGCATCGCAGCAGGATCCTATCGTTTTCAAGCCTCGGCGCGGCTTTTCATCATTCCCGCCTATTCTTCATTTAACAAACAGAGGTTCGATTATGCTCAAGATACTGTTAGTGGAAGACGATAAGACGATCGTCGCCAACCTGACTGAATATCTGAACGGCGCAGGATATATTGTCCGAAGCGTGTCCGG
>URSW01000041.1 GCA_900550625.1 uncultured Eubacteriales bacterium | reverse complement strand
TTTCGACTATTAAGGCAATACCGCACAATTCCGACGGTGCGAGTGCGCCGTCGGGGCAATCGCCTTTAATTGTGCGGTGTTACCTCAGATATCAGATTCAGATAAATCCGAGATGATTATTTTGCTTTTGCCTGTACGTTCTCGATCTCAGCATCCCAGCCGTAGAAGGTCGTGATGTCGGGAGTAACGGAGCTGATGTCAACACGCTCGGTCGAGAAGATGATCGCGTTCTGACGCTGATATACAGGTACTTCAACTGCCCAATCGACAACGATGTCGAGGCAAGCCTTGTATACGGTCTTGCGGTAGTTCTGATCGAGGCTCTTGCGAGCGTCCATGACGAGCTTATCAAGCTCTGCGTCGGCGATATCGTACATGTAGTTGGAACCGCCGGCTGCTGCGCCGTTGTTTGCAACGTCTGCGTAGTAGATCTGGTACATATCGGGATCGATAGTTGCCTGCCATGCAGCGCACCACATATCAACGTTCTCAGCCTCGATGTCCGTCCAAAGCTGGCTGGAGTCGGTAAGGTCGGTGACGATAAGCTTCATGCCGATCTTAGCGAATGCCTTTTCAGCCTCGGTGAGCATCATGAATGACGGGTGGTTACCCTTACCGTCTGCGGGGATCTGTACTTCGTACTCAAGCTTTGCGCCTTCGGGAGCAGCGGTAAGCTTACCGTCGGTAACGGTGTAGCCTGCCTTCTCGAAGAATCCGAGAGCTGCCTTGAGAGCTGCGTCGTACTTCTGCTCTGCGGTCATGCCGGAGGTGTAGATATCCTTTCCGTCAGCATCAACGGAGAATGCAACCTTGTAGCCGTCATCGGTCGGCTGAGGAGCTGCCCAGGAGGTGTTGGAGATAGGATAGTTGATAACGCTTGCTCTCTCACCGTAGTAAGACTCAACAGCAACGTCACGGTAAACCGCGAGTACGGTTGCAAGAGCCTTGCGGAGATACTTGGAAGCATCGCTTCCGGGCTTGCCGGCTACGTTGATGCGGTTTGCGCTCATTCCGAGATAACCGTAACCGAGGTTATCAACGGTGCTGGTGGTGATCTTGTCGCCGGTGAGGCTCTTGTTGCTGTTTTCTTTTTCTACAGCTTCAACGGTATCTCCGGAGAATGCGGGATCGGTGATGTCGATAGTACCGGTGGTAACACCGTTGAGCTTATCGTCATCGGAGATGCACTCTTTGAAGTTTATATACTTGGAAACGGGTCTGCCCTTGTAGTAAGTGTCGTTGGACTCGAAGGAAACAACACCGTTCTCATACTTGATAAACTTGTAAGGACCTGCGCCCATAGGAGTGGTGGTCTTTGTACGGACAACGCTGAGGTCGCCCTTCGGGAATCCGAACTTGTTGTTCGCATAGTCGAACTGAGCCTCGTCGCCGTAGTAGTGCATGGGAGCGACGGTAACGCCGAGCTGATAGATAGCGGTAGCGTCAACCTGGGTAAGAGTAACAGTCATGTTGTAGTCATCCTGCTTCTCGATACCGGAAATGCTTGCTGCGGAATCACCGTATTTTACAGCGGTGGTAGGATAGTTGTTATAAACTTCCTTGTCCATAACCTCGGAGAGAACTACGCCTGCGGTCTCAGCCTCCATAGCGGAGAATACCCAGCTGTACTTCTCACCGATAGCCATTGCGAAGTCTTCAACGGTAGCGTCTTCCTTGAGACCGTCAAATCCCCAGTTAGCTGCTGCACCGGCAATGTCGCCCGCTTCATTGGCACCGGCTTCTACACAGTAGTCAACGATAGCCTGAGCGAAGGGAACGAGACCCTCGTCGAATGCCTTCCAGAAAGCAGTCTGCTGCTCAGCGGTAACGATGGAGAGATCAGCCTTGTCTCTGCCGACCATCGGGAAGTACTTCGAAAGAGTGGTCATACCTGCACGGTACTCATCCATGCCCTTGATCGGAACAGCAAACAGAGTGGAGCTGCCGTCGTAGGTAGGATCGCAAAGTACGTACATGCTGAAGATTACGTCATCAACGGTAACAGGCTTGCCGTCGGAGAAGGTCATTCCCTCACGGAGCTTGAAAGCGTATGTAACGGTTCCGTCGGTGTTCTCGGTGATCTTGCAGTCGGATGCACCGGTATAGGTATAGGAGTGACCGTTGTACTCCCTGGTCTCGCCTTCGATGCCTTTCATGATGATAGCGCCCTGACGGTCATTTCCGAGAAGACCGATCTGGGTCAGCTCCATAACGTCCTGGTCATAAGCGCTCTCCGCAAAGAAGGGAGAAAACTTTTCGTTGAATGCGGAATAACCGACAACCAACGGGGTAAGATTCTGCTCACGCTGTTCTACAGGTGCCGTGGTTCCCGTACCGTTATCGGTGCTTGCGGGATCCTTGTCGCCGTTGCCTTTGCAGCCGGCGAACATTCCGAGACACATGATTGCAGCAAGAAGCAATGCGAGTGTTCTTTTCATGGATACATACTCCTTTTTTTATTTTTTGCTTAAACGGATGTTATCCGTGTGGCACATTTTCAGTGTCCGCCCGAGGCGGACTCGGCATCTGAATGCCGATTCTCCGTGACATCCGGGACGTGCGGAGATGCGATCCGATCGCATCACGAAGCGGTCGCGTGCAGCACCGCCGTTCATCATCCGGGGACTTTTCCAAGAAGCATTTGTGCGAAAATCGCAGATTTTCATTTTTTCGTGCGGGATTCGTCATCCGAGCAGAGGCTGCGCGGCGCTTCTCTTTCCCACTGCGTTTTCCGAACAATGTCTCTCAGCGCAAGCGCAGACAGTATTTCGAGCGCCTTCAGAACGAAGAAAAGGATCGCCGATATAACTCTGCCTTCGTTCCCCGACAGGATCAGGTACACGGTCTCGGACAGTGCGCCGACTGCGGCAAGCACAAGAAATGCGATACACCTTCTCGGCACGGACTCGACCGCACTGCGGTATTCGTAATCGCGCAGACGTGCGCCGCCTTCGCTCAGGCGGAATGATGCCCACACGATGCTTCCCGCAAGCGCAAGCTCGACAAGATACGGGATTATAAGGTACGCGCATCCGCGCATTCCCGGCACGCCGATACATCCGCCGGCGACCGCCGACAGAAAGGATATCGCCGACGCGATCCAGACATACGCGAGATACCGCCCGAACGGACGGTCGGATCGACAGACGTAATGCGCACCGGCGTAAACATATTTTCCGTCCGCGCCCTGTCGGAAATTTCCGAGTCGGGAGCGTCTCCCGCGTCCTTTCCTGCGGTCGGACATGTCAGGAGATACCCGTCAGGTCGTAAGCGTCGAGCCACGCGGAGGCAGTCTCGCAGACGCCGCGCAGGCAGTTCTCGTCAAACGGACTTTCAAGTCCCGCATTCTCGAGAAGCTTTGTGAAGGTGCGGCTTCCGCCCTGAACGGTATACGCCATGTAGTGCTTCCATGCGTCGTCGCGATCCTTCTGAAGCATATTCCAGAATTCAAGTGCAACGGTCTGCGCAAGGCAGTAATCTATGTAATAGAACGGGTTCACGTAAATATGTGTCTGACGCTGCCATCCCTCGCCGTCGGCGTAGAACGGGATATCGCCGTCAAGCTTCACCCACGGCATATAGATGCCGAGAAGCTCCTTCCATACGGCATGGCGCTGAGCCGGCGTCATATCCGGCTTCTCATACACCTTGTGCTGGAAGTGATCGACCATGGTTCCGTAGGGGATAAATGTAAGCGCACCGGACAGATGGCTGTAGCGGAATTTGCGCGCATCGGAGCCGAAGAATCCTTCGGCATTGCGCCATGCAAAGAATTCCATACTCATTGAGTGAACCTCGCATGCCTCGAGGCTCGGCCAGATACTCTCGATCGGGACGCGGTCTCGGTTCGTGTAGCAGGCGAACGCATGACCCGCCTCATGGGTTATGACCTCGACATCGTGCTGCGTTCCGTTAAAGTTTGCAAATATGAACGGCACTCCGTAATCGAGAATTCCGGTGCAGTAGCCGCCCGCTTCCTTGCCCTCGGTCGAAAGAACGTCCATAAGTCCGCCGTCAAGCATCGCGCGGAAGAACTTTTCCGTCTCTGGCGAAAGATCTGTATAAAATTTGAGTCCCTGAGCGAGAATCTCATCGGCGTCGCCCGCCGGACGGGGATTTCCGCTGCGGAATTCGAGCGCATTGTCGGCAAAGCTCATCGGATAGCTCTTGCCGAGGCGCTGCGCCTGTGCGCGGTAGATCTTATCCGCGACGGGAACGAGGTACTTGCAAACGGCGGCGCGGAATTTCTCCACGTCGTCCTTCCCGTAGCAATTGCGCATCATGCGGTAGTAGCCGAGCTTGGTGTATCCGCCGTAGCCGAGCTTTTTGCCCATCTTGTCGCGAAGATGCACGAGCTCGTCGTATATCGAGTCAAGCTTTCCGCCGTGCTCCTTATACCACCGACCCTCCGCCTTCCATGCGGCAAGGCGGCGCTTGTCGTCCGCGCCGGTCTTGAAGGGCGAGAGCTGAGACAGAGTGTAAGCTCCGCCTTCAAACGGTATCTGCGCGGACGCGAGGAGCTTTTCGTACTCCTGAACGAGTTCGTTCTCGCGCTGAAGCTCGGGGATTATCTCGGGAGAGAATGCCTTGAGGCTTATCTCGGCATTCACGAACATGAGATCGCCGTATTCAGCCGAGAAATCTTCGCGGAACGGTGTTGCAAGCATAGCCCCGGTCCACTTCTGCATATACTCCTGAAGCTCGGGCATTGCTCCGTTCCAGAAATTCTTTTCCTCATCGTAGAACTTATCCCGCGTATTCACGGAATGACGTATGGAAACGAGGTTTACAAGGGTGTCGATATGTTTTTCGAGCTTCTGCTCCTCGAGGAATACCTCTTTGGCATCCGCGTAGCTTTTCGCCGAAGCAAGGCGCTCGGTGAGGCTGTCGAAGCTTTTCTTAGTTTCATCGATATCGGGTCTGGTATAGGGCATTTCGCAAAATTTCATATCGGTCCTCCGTTTGACCGCCCGAATATGTCCCATCCGCGCAAAGCGCATCGAGAGCGGCTGATGCCGAGCGGTGTGATACGCCTCTTCCCGGTTCTGTCGGGTTCGCGTAATGGCGCAGGCAGCGTATGTGCGGCACCTTTCGGTAAGGTGCGTCCAAATCATGCACGCCTCTTTGAAGCACCGTCCCGACCGCATCGAAACGCACTTCAAAAGGCATATCCCCGGACGGAGCGCGCCTTTGCGAATCGTTCCGGGAATATACTGCACATTTTTTTACTGTTATTATACTCGATTTACGCACAATAATCAACAGTTTTTGCAAAAAACCGTTTATAAATTTTTAACAAAGCGATTTTTTTGCGAATAAGAGCTGTTTTTCAGAATTTTTTTCTCTGTTTCCGAATTTTTTTGCTCCGTCAGCGGCGTCAAAAAAATTATTTTTTCAGTCGGTTGATTTTGACGCTGAAAATGATATCCCGATACGGTCGCAGCAGTGCCGTCCGAAGGGTCCCGGTCGGCTTCGGGTGAAAATATCTCAGGAAACGGCAAAAATTTTTGCCGTTTTTTCGCCTCGCCTCTTGGAAGAGCCGAAAAAATGTGATAAAATATGTAGAAAGCCGCGCGCTCCTTGCTGCGGCGACCGAACCGATCGATTGAACCGATCATCCCGGCGCGTCGATTCACGCCGCACGCCGTCCGAAAAAACAGTTTTTCCGAAAGGAGACCTCCGCATGCGGAGGAAGCGTTTCAATATGGAATCAGAAAAACAGAAAAAACGGAAGAAAGGGCTTCTCCGTCGCTTTCTTCCCTACATGAAGCCGCACCGACAAACGATTGCGATCGATCTGCTCTGTGCATCTCTCACCTGTCTTTGCGATCTCGTCCTGCCTCTTATTCTGAGGACGATCACAAACACCGCGTCGACCGATCTTGCGTCGCTCACGGTATCGCTTGTACTGAAGATGGCACTTCTTTACTTCGTGCTGCGCATCATCGACGCGGCGGCGCAGTATTACATGGCTGACATGGGTCATGTAATGGGCGTCTACATAGAAACGAAGATGCGCGAGGACGCTTTCTCGCATCTTCAGCTTCTCGGGCACAACTATTATTCGAACACCAAGATCGGTCAGATAATGGGGCGTATAACGAACGATCTTTTCGAAGTGACCGAGTTTGCGCACCACTGCCCCGAGGAATTCTTCATTGCGTTCCTTAAGATCACGGTAAGCTTTATAATCCTGTGCACCTACAATGTCCCGCTGACCGTCATGATCTTCCTGTGCGTGCCGCTTATGGCTTTCGTTTCGGGAATGCTCAATCACCGTATGCGCGATGCGTTCCGCAGTCAGCGCGTGCAGATCGGCGAGCTGAACGCGCAGATCGAGGACAGTCTTCTCGGCGAGCGCGTCGTAAAGGCATTTTCCTCCGAAAAAGCGGAAGAGGAAAAATTCTCCCGGGGAAACCACAAATTTGAAGCGATCAAGAAAACATCGTACAGATTCATGGCGCTGTTTCAGGCTTCGACCCGCCTTTTCGACGGACTTATGTATCTTGTCGTCATTCTCGGCGGCGGACTTTTCGTGATCTACGGCGGTATCACCCCCGGCGATCTTGTAGCTTATGTGCTTTACGTTTCGACCCTTATCGCAACGATCCGCCGAATCGTCGAATTCGCCGAGCAGTTCCAGCGCGGCATGACCGGAATCGAGCGTTTCTTCGAGATCATGGACGCGCCGGTTGAGGTCACCGACAAGCCGGACGCGAAGGAGCTTGAGGTCACGAAGGGCGAGATTGAATTTCGCGACGTAAGCTTCGAGTATGAGGACGACAGCACTCCGGTGCTCAGCCACATCAATCTGAAGATCGGCGCGGGCGAGCGAGTGGCGCTCGTCGGCTCATCCGGCGGCGGAAAGACCACACTGTGCAATCTTGTGCCGCGCTTCTTCGACGTCACGGGCGGAGCGGTGCTGATCGACGGGCAGGACGTCCGCGACGTCACTCTGAAAAGCCTGCGCGACGCGATCGGCATAGTCCAGCAGGATGTATACCTTTTCAGCGGCTCGGTATCGCAGAACATTGCCTACGGCAAGGTGAACGCGACCGAAGAGGAGATACGCGAGGCGGCGACCCTTGCGGGAGCGGACGAATTCATCCGCAATCTTCCCGACGGATACGACACATATGTCGGAGAGCGCGGAGTCAAGCTCTCCGGCGGGCAGAAGCAGCGCATTGCGATCTCCCGCGTATTTCTCAAGAATCCGAAGATACTGATTCTCGACGAGGCAACGAGCGCGCTCGACAATGAAAGCGAGATCGTCGTGGGAGAGAGCCTCGAAAAGCTCGCTCACGGGCGAACCACGCTGACCATTGCGCACCGTCTGACCACGATAAAGGACTACGACAGGATAATTGTCCTCGGCGCGGACGGCATCGAGGAAACGGGAACTCACGAAACGCTTCTTGCCGGAGGCGGAATGTACTACAAGCTTTGGAACCAGATAAAATAAACATCCGCCGCGCATTGCCGCGGTGAAAGCATAAAGGAGAACTACCATGTCAGAACAGAAAATCGAGACAAAATGCCTGCATGCGGGATACACGCCGAAGAATTCGGAGCCGCGCGTTCTTCCCATAGTACAGAGCACGACCTATGTATACGATTCCACCGCGGACGTCGCGGCGGTATTCGACGATCCCACAAAGAGCCTGATATATTCGCGCTTCGCAAATCCGACCGTCATGGCGGTCGAGGACAAGATCGCCGCGCTTGAGGGCGGCATCGGCGCGATGTGTACGACGTCAGGTCAGGCGGCGACGCTTCTTGCGATACTCAACATCTGCGAGGCGGGAGACAGCCTCATATCGACCCCCGAGATCTACGGCGGAACGATCAATCTTTTTTCGTTCACGCTGAAGCGCTTCGGCATTGAATGCATCTATGTCAGCCAGGACTGGACCGACGAGGAGATCGAGGCGGCGATAAAGCCGAACACGAAGCTGTTCTTCGGTGAGACGATCGCAAACCCCGCGCTCACCGTATTCGATATCGAGCGCTTTGCAAATATCGCCCACCGTCACAATCTGCCGCTTATCATCGACAACACCTTTGCCACCCCGATACTCTGCCGTCCGATCGAATTCGGCGCAGACATCGTTATCCATTCGACGAGCAAATACATGGACGGTCACGCCGTGCAGAACGGCGGCGTCATCGTTGATTCGGGCAAATTCGACTGGACGAAGGGCAATTTCCCCGGGCTCTGCACTCCCGACGAATCGTATCACGGAATCACATACACCGACACCTACGGAAAAGCCGCGTACATCCTCAAGGCGAGAATGCAGCTCATGCGCGATTTCGGCGTATACCCTGCCGCGCATTCCGCATTCCTTCTCAATCTCGGGCTTGAAACTCTCGCGGTACGCATGAAGCAGTACTGCGAAAACGCGCTGTGCGTGGCGCGTCACCTGAGCGAATCCGACAAGATCGAAAGCGTCACATACCCCGGTCTTGAGGGCGATGCGAATTACGCTCTCGCACAGAAGTATCTCTCCGGAGCGTCGGGCGTTATATCGTTCGTCATCGCGGGCGGACGCGAGCGTGCAACGAAGTTCATGGATTCGCTGAAGCTTGCGTCGAACGAAGTCCACGTCGCGGACATCCGCACCTGCGTGCTTCATCCCGCAAGCGAAACCCACCGTCAGCTCACCGACGAGCAGCTTGCGGCGGCGGGCATCAACGCAGGCATGGTACGCTTCTCGGTCGGTCTTGAAAATGTCGGCGACATAATCGACGATATAGATCAGGCTCTCGCACAGATTTAACCGTTAAACGGAGGTAAAGCAAATGCTCAGGTTCAAGGACAGAGAAAGAATAGTTTTTGCGGGAGACAGCGTTACGGACGCGGGACGCGCATACCCCGTCGGAGACGGTCCGAACGGACTCGGAAACGGATTTGTCCGTGCGGTGGACACAATGCTGAACGCATTCTATCCGCAGTATATGTTCGACATCATAAATGCCGGGATAAGCGGGAACACCACTCGCGACCTTCTCGAACGCTGGGACCGCGACGTAATGGCGCTCAAGCCCGACCGTCTCGTTATATGCATCGGAATAAACGATGTATGGAGACAGTTCGACTATCCGTGCAATCCCGACCGTCATGTGCTCCCGGAGGAATATGAAGCAAACATGAGAAAGCTGATCGAGAGCGCGAAGGAAAGCGTTCCGGAGATACTTCTTCTCACGCCGTACTACATGGAGCCGAATGCAGCCGACACGATGCGCGCTCGCATGGACGAATACGGCGCGATCGTAAAGCGTCTCGCAAAGGAATACTCTCTGCCGTGCATCGATCTTCAGCCCGTGTTCAGCGAGTATCTCGCCAACCGTCACTCAGCATATCTGATGTGGGATCGTGTACATCCCGGCCCCGTCGGCTCGATGCTCATCGCGGGGAAGATACTGAAGGAATTCGGATTCGACAAGAATATCACGGAGTAATTTTGCAGTGATCCGCGCATCGGCAGTCATACGAACGCGCTCGGCGTGTTCAAGATGCGGAGCGGTAAATTCCCGCGGCGCTTCGACTCGCGTATCAGACTAAACCTTCATACGAAAGCAGGGAGGCTCAAATGAGCCTCCCTGCTTTGCCTTCTTCGGCGGACGTACAAAGCCGTCCGTTTGCCTTTCCGTCTGACCTTCGCCCGATAAAATTTTCAACCTTACTGTGCAGACGGGGAGAGCGGTGTATGCCGCTCTCCCCGTTTTTTATTATGTTTTCGATCGGACCGACGCGCTTCGTCTCGATCCGGATCAGCCGACGAATGCCGCCGGGCGCGTCCGATCTGCGGAACGTGTAATGTTTCAGCTTATCTTTATCGCGCCGGACATACGGACGGAAAGCGTGTAGCACGAACCCGCGCCGAAGATTCCGTCCATGTACTCGCTGTAATTTGCGGCAAGCTCAACGGGAACGAATGCCTGAATGGTTCCGGCAAATCCGCCTCCATGCACACGGCATACTCCATGGTTTCCGAGTACATTTTCGCTGACTGCAAGGGCAATGGATACTGCCTGGTTCTGCACGTCACGGTTAGTATATACATTCTGAAGATATTTAAATGAAGAATCTCCGGAAGATTTAATTAACTTCTTGAATTCCTCAAAATTCTCTTCTTCTAATGCATTTACCTGGTCAATAACACGATCTGTTTCCTCAAACCAGTGCATTGCACGAAGTACGGCTCTATCTCCTGCAACCTTTCTTATTTCAGGAATATTAGTATAG
>URSW01000040.1 GCA_900550625.1 uncultured Eubacteriales bacterium | reverse complement strand
CACAAAAAGGCAGTCTCAACACTTATTTTAGCCGGACTTTATATGAAAAATCGAAAAGGGACGTCATTTGACCCGGATGACGGCTTTCTTCTTCCTCCTGAAGAGCGCGCGATACGACGTTCAGACGCGGGATGAGGTCGGTAACCTCGCCGTCGCTCATCGCGCGGAGAACATCGCCGCTTATGCACACGCCGCCCTCGGTGAGAATCCCGCATTTTCCGGCGACGGCGGCGGCGGTCTGTGCACCGTCGCCCGTCATCATTACGACCTGTATTCCCGCCTTCTGCGCATCGCGCACGGAGCTTTGAGCGTCTTTTCTCACGCCGTCGCATATCTCCGCGATGCCGAGAAACGTAAGATCGGGGAATTCTCCTTTCATTATGTGTGCGCACATGTCCCCCGGCGCGGAGCACAGCATTATCACACGCCCGGAGGCGGAGAGGGACGATACGAGATCGCGTATGCGTGATATGTCAGCCGGAGTCATTGCCGATCTTTTGCCTCCTCGGCGTATGTGGGAAACATGACCGAGCAGTATCTCGGGCGCGCCGCGCACGACGGTGACGCTTTCTCCGCTTATGCGGATTCCGGCGGCGCTGCACCGCCTTGAGGATTCAAACGGAACCTTTGCGAAGGTTTCGGGCGGCGTCATCGAATCGGCAAAAGCGCAGAATGCCGTGTCGGTCTGGTTTCTGCCGGACGAGGGGGCGGGTGAGAGAATGCACCCGAGCATCTCTCCGTCCCGGACAAACGCATTTCCGGACGGGTACTCTCCGTCGGGGGTTATGATGCGCGAAAGAGACATTTTTCCTTCGGTCAGCGTGCCTGTTTTGTCGCAGAAGAGGATTCCGAGGTTTCCGCTTGTCTCTATTCCCACCATTCGGCGAACGAGCACGTTTTTCTTTATCATGCGGTTCATGTTTGAAGAGAGAACGACGGTGATCATCATCGGAAGTCCCTCGGGAACCGCGACCACGAGAACCGATATTGCAAGCGTCAGCGCCGAAAGACATTCCCCGGCGGTGAAGCGCGCGTCGGAGAGCCGCGCGAGCATGACGGAAAGAGACATTCCCGAATCGATGAAGAACGAGTTGAAAAGATACGCTCCCGCCACGAGGAAAGCCGCGATATATCCGATGAAGCTGATCTTCTTTGCAAGCTCTCCGAGCCTGTTTTTGAGCGGGCTTTCCGTTTTGTCCGACTGAACCTTCGCGGCGACGGAGCCGAAATATGTGCTTTCTCCGACCTTTATGCAAAGCATGAAGCCTTCGCCGGATATGATGGCGCAGCCGGAGAAAACCTCGTCGTCCTTTTCGGGATTTCCGGTGAACGTGTCGGGCGCAAAGCTGCCCGCCCCGCGTGCGCGGGACTTCTTTTCAATGTGCCTGCTCTCGCCGGTGAGCACCGACTGATCGCATTTTACCGTCCCCGCGATCATGATTCCGTCGCACGGGACGATCTCGCCGCCGCATATCTTCACGATGTCTCCGACGACGATATCGCTCTGCGCACACCGCACAAGCTTTCCTTCGCGCACAACTCCGAAATATTCTTCGCTCCGCGCGTTGAGACGCTCGAACGCGCCCGACGCGGAATGCTCGAAAACCGCTGAAATAAACGTGGAGACGAATACCGCGGCGAGAATTCCGCCGATCTCGATCCAGTTTATGTCCCGCAGATTCAGAAGAATGTTCACCGCGCATGCCGCAAGCAGAATCCTTATTATCGGATCGCCGAAATTCGAGAGAAAGCGGCGCATGAGGGAAGTGCGCCCCTTTTTCTCAAGCGTGTTTTTTCCGTATTTCAGCGCACTTCTTCGGACTTCGTCCGCGCCGAGCCCGCGCTCGATGGAGTACGTTATCACATCCCTGCGGATGCGTTCTTTTCGCTTGCCGGATATGCCGGAGGATACAAAGCATTCGTTCATGTAAAATATAAACTCCGATACGTGTTTCGTTTGTTTTCCGTCTCTAAAATATATTCCGCCGATATGCGGAATATTAATAACGCGTAAGAAACGTCCTTTTTTCGCGTCGGCTTTTATGTCAAAATAAATTGTCGGACGAAAAAAGTGACAAAATGATAAGATAATCTCCTATAAATATTCAAATTTGAATGATAAAATTTATACATTAAATCCAATCGGAATTTAAAAATCGGAGGTAAGAGCTTTGATAGAGGTCAGACACCTGACGAAAAAGTACGGTCCGAACACGGCGGTGGACGATATCAGCTTCACCGTTGAAAAGGGACGTATCTACGGATTTCTCGGTCCGAACGGAGCGGGAAAATCAACGACAATGAATATAATATGCGGATGCCTTGCGGCGACCGACGGCGAGGTTATCGTTGACGGTCACGACATTTACGAGGAGCCTCTCGAGGCGCGGAAGCGGATAGGATATCTTCCCGAGATTCCGCCGCTCTACAACGACATGACCCCGAAGGAATACCTCAGCTTTGTGGGACGCGCAAAGAAGATTCCCTCCGCAAAGCTCTCCGAAGCCGTGGGAAACGTAATGACAAAGACCGCGCTCCACGGAGTTGCAGACAGACTTATACGCAATCTTTCAAAGGGATACCGTCAGAGAGTCGGTATCGCGCAGGCGATCCTCGGCGATCCCGAGATAATCATTCTCGACGAGCCGACCGTCGGACTTGACCCGATGCAGATAATCGAGATACGCGATCTCATCCGCGAACTCGGCAAGGATCACACGGTAATACTTTCGAGCCACGTCCTCCCCGAGATA
Source organism: uncultured Eubacteriales bacterium (assembly GCA_900550625.1). Taxonomy (GTDB): domain Bacteria; phylum Bacillota; class Clostridia; order Oscillospirales; family CAG-272; genus UMGS1312. Next base: position 7,515 of record URSW01000040.1, on the reverse strand, counting down.
TCCGCCACCTGCGATTACGTTATCGTGATCGCTCACGGCAAGATCGTGGCTTCGGATACCATGGAAAACCTCAACCGCAGCTTCTCCGAGACCGAGGTCATAAAGCTTGAGGCGCGCGCGCCGCTTGCCGACGTGAAGGAGATCGTCTCGACCGTTCGCGGCATTGAAAACGTAAGCTTCACCGAGACCCCCTCTTCCGTAAAGTGCGACGTCGAGGTGAAATCCGGCAGCGATATCAGAGAGGATATATTCCGCGCCTTTTCTTCGGCGGGAATACCGCTTCTCAGACTTGAGTCGAACAGCCTCAGCCTTGAGGATATCTTTATAAAGCTTGTGAACGAGGAGCATATGGAGTTTTCCTCCGAAGATGCGGAGAACGCCTCCGAAGGCGCGGCTTCTTCTGCGGACGGCGCACGGAGCGAGGAAGAATATTCCCCGTATTACGAGACCGCACCGAAAAGATCAAAGAAGAAAAACAGGGAAGAGACCGGGGAGTATTCCTCCCTTTTCGGAGACGGCTCCGGAGAAAAGGAGGACAAATAAATGACGGCGATATATAAACGCGAGCTGAAAAGCCTGTTCTCCGGCATGATTGCACCGGTGTTTATGGCGTTTCTGCTCCTTATGGCGGGAATATATACCTGCAGCGTGAACTTTGGAGCGGGATATCCGGAGTTTGAAAGAGTTATATCCGGAATATCGTTTATTTTCCTTATAATCGTACCGATACTGACAATGCGCTCGTTTTCCGAGGAGCGCGCGGCGAGAACGGATCAGCTTCTTTATACTCTTCCGATAAGAACCTCCGCTGTCGTCGCGGGCAAGTACCTTGCGATGGTCACGGTTCTCGGAATCTCAACGCTGATACTCTGCCTCTATCCGCTCATCCTTTCCGTGTACGGCGATGTGTATTTCGTCACCGCATATGCGTCGATATTCGCATTCTTCCTCGTCGGATGCGCCCTTATTGCGATCGGAATGTTCATATCCTCCCTCACCGAAAGCCAGGTGATCTCGGCGGTCCTCACGCTCGGCGTGTTCATACTCCTTTACCTTATGAACAATATCAGCGCGATGATCCCCGATTCGACCGCCGCATCGTTTGCGCTCTTCATTCTCCTGTGCATTGCGGCAGCGCTGCTCATCTATGTCATGACCAAGAATGCGGTAACATCCGCCGCGGTAGGCACGGTTCTCGTGGTCGCCGCAAGCATCGTTTATGTCGTGAAATCGTCTCTGTTTGAAGGCGCGTTTGAGAAAATACTCAATTCTCTTGCGGTATTCTCAAAGACGTATTCCTTCATGTACGGCGTGTTCGACATCGGCGCGGTCGTTTATTATGTAACTGTGATCCTGCTGTTCGGTTTTCTCACCGTGCAGTCGGTGGACAAGAAGCGTTGGAACTGAGGAGGCGGTAAAATGAATGACAACAATATGAATGTGCAGAATCCGGAAAACGCAGCTCCGAAGGCGTCAAACGCGAAAAAGAAGAACCGCCGCGTCCTCAAAACGGGGTCGTATTCCGTCGCGGTGTCGGTGATCGTGATTGCGATCGTCGTGGTGATAAATCTCGTCGTTTCGGTGCTTCCGAAAAGCGCTACCGAGATCGATATGAGCGCGGAATCGGTGTTCTCGCTCGGTGACACGACGAAGGGGATCCTCGAAGGAATAAAGGAAGACATCAAGCTTTACTATATCTGCGAGGAAGGTCAGGAGGACACCCGCGTAGAGAGGATCGTAAACAGCTACGGCGAGCTTTCCGACAAGATAACCGTTGTCCGTGTCGATCCCGCGATAGATCCCAATTTCGTGTCGAAGTACACGAATGAAAGCCTCGAATCAAACAGCGTTATCGCAGTGTCCGATAAGAGAAGCGCGGTCGTCGGCTACGACGATATGTACATGTACTACCTGGACGGCTACGGCGATCTCAGCTACAGCGAATATCAGCAGTATGTGATGCAGTATTACTACAGCACGGGGCAGTATCCGTCAACCACCGCAGACAGGCTTTTCTACGGCGAGCGCGATATAACCTCCGCCGTTGCGAGAGCAGCCGAGGACAGCATACCGAAGATATATTATACGACCGGTCACGGGGAAACGGGTCTGTCCTCAAAGTATACCGGCTACATCGAGACCGAGAACTACGAGCTTGCATCTCTTGCGCTTGTGTCCGAGGGAGTGCCCGAGGATGCCGAGGCGGTAATAATCTATGCGCCTACGCTTGATATCTCGGCGGAGGAAGCCGACACCCTCAAGACCTATATCAAGGGAGGCGGAGATATCGTCCTCATCACCGGATATGAGGTGAATGTCGGCGCGAGCATGCCGAACCTCTCTTCAGTATGCGAAATGATGGGTATGAAGTCCGAGGACGGACTTGTGCTTGAAGGTTCGCAGAGCAATTACTACAACAATCCGCTGTACCTCTATCCCATAATCGGCTCAAACGGACCGACAAGCCCCGTATCACTTCTCGATTCCTCGAATATCGGTGTTCTCATGCCGTATTCGCACGGCATTAGCGCGATCGAGGGAGCCGAAGGAGTTACGGTGACTCCCGTCCTCTCCACCACAACGTCTGCGTATCTTAAAAAGACCGTCGATGAGAATACCACGGTGGCGAAGGCTGACGGCGATATCGAAGGACAGTTTATGGTCGCCGCGGCATCGACCTATTCCGACGATGCGCAAAACGCCGACGGCGGACGTATGGTCTGGTACTCGAGCATCTCCGTGATCGGCGATTCCGTGGATCAGATGACGAAGGGCAATTCGCAGCTCTTTATCGCAACGCTCCATTGGATGTCGTCAAAGACCGAGTCGATCTCGATAATCGGAAAGAACGTGTCAACCACTTACCTCACCGTTACATCGCAGACGGCTTCCGCTTGGAAATGGACTCTTTGCATCGTTGTTCCGGGTATCCTGATAGTTGCCGGATTTGCAGTTTGGGGTGTCCGCCGCCGCAAGTGACAGGCAGAGCACGATTGTTTTAAGGCAGCGCCGCATCGGCGCAGATGCCCGAAAACAAAACGCGGGGTCGCTCACCGTATTTTTCCGGCGGGCGATCCCCGAACATTATTTGGCTGAAAGGAAATCTCCGCCGCGGCGGAGAACGCGGTTTACGTCATGGCTGTAAAAAAGAAGAAAAAGATTCTGCCGCTTATCGCCCTTGCGCTTGTGCTCGGCGTGCTTGCCGGAGCATATGTCATACTTTCCCGGATGGACCTCAATAAGGATGAGCCGCTCGAGGAAACTCCGAAGATCACCGTTATCGATAAAAACGCATCCGATGCGGTCGAGCTTGCTTATATAAAAGGAAACGATTCCGAGCTTTCCTTCACCTGCGAATCGGGAACGTGGTACTACGACGCCGACCGCGATTTTCCGCTCGATCAGACGAAGATAAGCTCGATGGTGTCCGCCGTTTCCTCCGTGGTCGCAAGCCGGGAGCTTGACGGAGACAGCGGAGAGTACGGCTTTGACGCGCCGTCGCTCACGGTGGTCGTGAAGTATTCCGACTCGACCGAATACACGGTCAAGCTCGGCAATGTGAATTCCTTCAATTCCTCCACCTATCTCATGCTTCAGAATTCGAAGGTGTATCTCTTCACGGATAAGCTGACCTCAAGCTTCAACTATACCTTCCGCGATCTCATCGTGCTCGACGAGCCCGGCGGAGACATCGACAACAACTACCTCGTTTCGATGACCGTCAGAAACGCGGACGGAGCCGAGAACACCATCACCGACGGAAACGGAATGGACGATCTTCTCTCGACTCATAACAAAACGGTTGACTGCGAGGATTGGGTGCAGTACGCCGTCACCGCCGACGAGCTTGCGGATTACGGCATCACGGATTCTTCGGCACGGCTTATGGTGAATTACAAGAGCGCGGTCGCCGCAACGGATTCCGACGGAAATGCCACGACGACGCGCGTGCCCGCATCGTATGAAGTGATGTTCGGCGGCGAGTGCGAGAAGGACGGCGAAAACGGCGAAAAGATCCCGTGCGTTTATTATACGATCACCGATTCGACGATCGTTTACCGTATGGAGAAGACCGACTGCGACAAGATAATGGCTTATCTCGAATATACTCCAGATACGACCGCATCCGATACCGAGGCAAGCCCCGATACCGAATCCGCCGCGGAATAATGTGCCTGCACTGACCGCGCCGCATGATGCGCGCACGAACGGTGCGAAAGCACACCGACGGCAAAATAAAATAACTTCACACACCGCCGCGCCGGAAGGGAAAATTCCCCGACCGCGCGGCGGCATTGTTTTTCGTTTATCGGAAAATATTCTGCATTTTGATAAAGTTTTCATTTACATTCGGACGGCGCTGTGATATAATTAATATGCCACACAAGTTAATATGATGATTTTTTAAGGCGGACGGAGTTCGTGCTTTTTGCTTTGGCAAAAACGCGTTCCCTTTTTTGACGCGGCTCTTCTGCCGATCATCAAAACTTGTGTGGCGCAAGCGGGAACTATGCGTTTTTCGGTGCGTAGCTTCGGCTGCGCACTTTTTTATTTATATTTTTATGGGGGAATGCAGAATGAAAACAGTATTCACAGAAAGCAAAAGAAGAAATATCCCGAAAAGATTCGAAGAATGTGTCCGTGAAGATGCCGTGTCAAGCAGACTGTGGTCGTGGTGCAATATCCTTGAGTCGCTTGCTTACATTTTGCCGCTTATTTTTGTCGTTGTATCGGCGATCGCATTTGCATGGGCTGTCGCTGCTGCATACAGAAACGGCGCGAACGTAGAGTTTTCGAATTCGAAACCAATATTCGGTTTCAATTACGAGATTTCGGCACTGATACGTATAACATGGCGGGCGTTTTTGATATGGTTGTCATGTTATCTTTCTGCCCTGCTTATCGGGGCTTTGGCAAGTATAGTGCAGAGCACGAGAATAAGCTCGGATCTGGCACTGTATGAGATCTCATCCGCGAATAATGCGGGGGATCGCAAAAGCGCATCGGGAACGGAGAACATGGCTGCCGCACCGCTCGGTGCGGAATCCGAGGAAGAGAATCCTCAGTTTCCGATGAACTGACAGTTTGCAAATGCGGAGAATGATCCCGTCGTTTCCGTGCCCGCACTGCGGAAACAGAAGCAAATAACGGGTGATACCCGAAAATTCGAAAAAAAAGGAGAGGCAGTTCTCCTTTTTTTTGTTGATCTCACGCGCCGCCGCGCCGGAAGGGAATTTTCCCGACCGCGCGGCGGCATTGTTTTCCGTTCGCCTTTTCGCGTGCCATCTGAACCGCTTTTTGTACCGGATCGCGTTTTTTCGTGATTTTTCACGCTGAACAATAAATATCCTTAATATTTACAAATCGTTCACACATCAAGCAATAAAGTATATTATAATTAACTCGTAAAGTATAAATAATCAAATCAAGAAAATGATTTTAAGCAGACGCGATGCGCCATGCACATACGTCCGATCGGTCGGAGGTACGGTATTGACATTCGGTTCAGCTTTGTCAAACGGGCGCTCGGGGAGAGCGCGCAGCGCCTGCCTTTCGGGAAAATTCGGAGACGAAGGGGAGATTGCGATGGTTCTGTAGTTAATATATCCCGCCGCGAAAGGTACGGTGAAAACGGCGTTATTTTAGAATTTATTTGTATAAATTTCTCAATGTTTACAGTTTGTTAACACAAAGCTTGCAATATTGCATTATAATTAATTTGCAAAGAAATAAAAACAAAAATAAGAAATATGTATTTTGCATTGGTAAAACAGAAGATTTTGCCGTTGTGAAAAATATATTTGTATGAGGTTACTCTGACAAAAGGGGGCGATTCCGTTGGCTTGGTAATCTTTTATGTTTTGCAAGCAGAACCGCGAAGAAAATCGGGATTACTAAATTTGTAGATGTTGAGAGGATAACTTTATGGGAAAAATCAGAAAAATTTTATCTTTCGGAATCGTTGCAGTAATGGTTGCTTCGTATTCTATCTTACCGTCAAATGCATACAATCTTTTCGGTAGCGGAAAACTCGCAGGTGGGATTTATAATCGTACATATTATATAGGATGCAGTTCATATAAGTATATTAATGCGTTTAATGCCGCAATTGAGGATTGGAATTGGGCACTTAATCCATATGACAATGGTAATGGTGTTGATTTTTACTTTAGAAAAGTGAGTTCTTCTGCCAGAGCAACAATTTGTTTTTGGGGCGAAACAAACCCAAATGCCAAATGGGCTGGTGAAACAAGACTATTTGATGCAAATGGTAATAATATGGTCAATAACGGCACTTTCAGATATTCGAATTGGGCTCATGCAAGTATTAGTTTTAATACAACGCAAGTTCCTGAAGATAATGCTGATAAAATGAGAAGTATTGCTGGACATGAGATAGGTCATGCTATTGGTCTTGCTCATAATCAAGCAGACAACGGAGTGCTTATGTATCAAGGATTTATTGCCAGAACCGCAATAGTTCCGACAGATGATGATATTGCAGGCGCTCGCGCAATATATGGTTAAATTTGGAGGTTAATATGAAATTCACAAAATTATTCATCTCGTTTGCTTTGATCGCAAGCGTGGCTTTGAGTGCATCTTCGTGCGCGCAGTCCGGAAAGGTGCAGAGCGAAACCGATTCTGCCGAGCCTAAACAGACGGAAGCCGCACTTCGTGAACAGCAGGCATCATCTCGGTCCAAGCAGGAAAAGCTTTATTTCCCCGAGAAAAACGAAAAGACCGCGATGGCTCTTGCGGAAATGGTTCCGGAACAGATGTCATCTTCGGTTGCCGAAATGATGCAGAAATCCGATATAGTCATTGTCGCCCGTGTCATCCGCGACGATGAGCAGTGGCTCAGTGAACCGAGCAAGCTTGAAAACACGCGCTCGGTCGTGACGGTTGAGGAAGTATGGAAGGGCAATGTTTCGGTCGGAGACAGCGTGAGCATTTATGAAACCGGTTGGCGTTATGATGGCTACGATTTTTCAATCGGAGGCGAGCCGATTCTCCGCAAGGATATGCATGTCATTCTTTTCCTTGATGAAGAGCATGACGGAGACCGCGGCGTACGCGGATGCTATCAGGGCAAAATCTTTTTGGATGAGAACGAAACGGCTTATCCGTTTTCCTATTACACTGTCGGTCAGGAGGGATATGGTCCGTTCACCGATATGCCTCAGCCGATGGCGCTTTCCGAGCTTAGGAATCTGCTCGGCGTAAATCGGTAATCATCCGCCGGACGCTGCAAGCGATCGGGTGCAGACAGATCATTGACGGCGATTCCGTTGGTTTGATGACTGCTCTATGGCTTGAGTACAGAAAAAGAAACAGTGAAAAATTACAGATGTTAAGGAGCGGTTATATGGAAAGATGAAAAAGCTATTATCTTTAGAAATTGTCGCAGCACTTGTTGTTTCGTTTTCCGTTTTACCGTCCAGTGCGTATAATCTTTTAGGCAGCGGAAAACTCGCGGGCGGGATTTATAATCGTACATATTATATAGGATGC
>URSW01000039.1 GCA_900550625.1 uncultured Eubacteriales bacterium | reverse complement strand
GGGGAAGATATTCAAAAAGCTGTTCGCGTATCAGGGGAATATCCGGGACAAGCACCGACATCCCGCTGATGTATGCGCTGTAATAAGCGTCGTTCGCGGGCACTCTGTGTGATGTAAGAGCCGAGCCGGAGAGAAGCGGAGCTACCTTTCTTACGAGAGAAATTATCTCGGAATCCTGCATGTCCGTGGTCAGGGTCGGGAGTATTGCGTCAAGAAGTCCCATGATCTGAGTAACGCTCATTCCCCTTATCTTTGTAAACACTGCGGTAAGTACATTGCGCTGACGCTCCGTGCGGTTGAAATCGCTGTCGGTAGAGCGCAGTCTTGCGTAATTGAGAGCTTTTTCGCCGTTAAGGTGATAAGTGCCCGCACCGCTGCCGAGAAGAGTATTCGCTTCGACCTCAGTCATGGTTATATCAACTCCGCCGAGTACATCGATAACCGAAATGAATCCTCCGAAATCAACCTCGAAATTTCCGTCGATCGAGAAGCCGAAGTTATGAGTGAGCGTTTCATCAAGAAGCGGGAAGCCTCCGAAGGCATATGTTGCGTTAAGCCTGTTATCGGAATATCCGCCGGGAATCTGAACATAGAGATCTCGCATAAAAGAAATCAGCGATATCTGCTTGGTATCGGTATTGATGCTGCACAGGATCATCGTATCGGAACGCTGTCTTCCCTGACCTTCTCTTCTGTCCTGACCGACAAGCATTATATTGATAAGCGGATCGTCGTTCAGCCTCGGAAGTCCCGATGTCCATTTAACGTCGTCGGGGGCAAGCTTTTCGCCGCCCGGCTCCTCATCCGTTTCGAAATCCTCGCTTGACGGATGAACGGCTGAAACGTCATCGGGAGAAACGCGGTTTATCTTGCCGAGATAATGCTTCACGGTAAGAGAAAACGAAAACATAACAATAAGAACTATCCCGAGAAGGACCGCAAGAACTATAAGAGCCTTTTTTGTACCCGTGAGCTTCTTTTTCTCTTTCTTGTGCTTCTGTTTCTTTTCGGATTTATTTTCGTTCAGCATTTACGTTCTCCTTTTGAGACTTTATTCGGCTGTAAATCGCCGTCGGAAACCGCCTTACCCTTGCCGTATGCGACAATATAAAAGAAAACGCTTTCCATGAAAATGAGGAAGAAGTTTGATGTTTTCCGCTCCGGCAAGCCGACGTAACTATCGCCTTTATGCACTTTCCGGAAACATTCTCCGCGTTTTTCATAAGCTGGGCATCGCCGAGAATTGTGAATCTGCCGTTTGAAGACACCGATACTATTCTGTGAAGTATATAATCTCCGGAGGCGCGGGTATACAAAACGATGTCGCCGACATGAAGCTTCGGCGGCACGGAATCAAGGTACACTGTATCTCCCTCACGGAAAAACGGCACCATGCTCGAACCTTTTACGGGAACAGGAACAGCGGTGCTGCCGTCTTTAAGCATTGCGCAGACCGAATCAAGGTAGGCTTTTGTATCAAGCTCCATGTCAATCTCCTTCGCGTTTTCTCTTTGCGATTTGACTATACCGTGAAGAAAATGCTTTCCTGCAGATCGACGCACCGGACGTGCGCAGTGCACGGCAATACGGCTGCAAAGCCGCAGAAAATAAGATCTTTGCAAGTATTATATCATCCTTGTGGGAATATTGTCAAGATTTTCGGCGCGGAGCACTCACATGTTGCGGTTTTTCCTTGCCTTACCGAGGCGCGACATCGCGCGGGTAAGCTCGATCTTCGTATGGTTATGCTCGAATATACTCTTCTGAACGCGAATGCGCTCGAGCGCCTCCTGCTTTTCTTTTGCGCTTCTGTGAGCCTCGGCTTCGTCTTCCCACACCGCCGCGCGGGTATACATGACCACCTGATCCCCGGTGACCTCAACGAAGCCGTCCATGGAAAGAAAAGCTCTCCATTTTCCTTCGACCTTGACGTTGATCTCGCCGGGGGTAAGCGCAACAAGCATCGGAGCATGTCCGGGAAGAACCGTCATCGATCCTTTACGGGACGACATCGTCACCGCCTCTGCGTCTACCGACAGAAACTCCGCCTCCGGAGTGGATATTTCAAGCTTGAATGTGCTCATCACTGCGCTCCTTCGGAAGCTGCGGAGCTCGTCTTTGCGCGGATCTTCTTTGCCTTCTCGCGCACCTCGTCTATGTCGCCGACAAGTGTAAACGCTGTCTCCGGCAGATCATCGACTTCTCCTTCAACGATCTGTCTTACGCTTTCGACCGTTGCGTCCACGGGAACGAAGCGGCCTTCATTTCCCGTAAAAGCTTTTGCAACGTGAAGAGGCTGCGACATGAACTGCTGAAGTTTGCGCGCGCGATATACGGTAAGCTTATCCTCGGGAGAAAGCTCCTCCATACCGAGAATCGCAATTATGTCCTTCAGATCGTGATAATGCTGAAGTATCTCAACGGTTTTCTCGGCTATGCGGAAATGCTTTTCTCCGACAAGCGAAGGATCAAGCAGGCGGCTCGCCGACGCAAGAGGATCGACCGCAGGATATATTCCCTGTTCCGCAATCTCTCTCGAAAGAACCGTAGTTGCGTCAAGATGGGATAATATTGTGGCAGGTGCCGGGTCGGTAAGGTCGTCGGCGGGAACATATACCGCCTGAACCGATGTTATCGATCCGCTTTTTGTCATTGCTATACGCTCTTCAAGCTCGCCGAGCTCGTTTGCCAATGTCGGCTGATAGCCGACGGCGGAGGGCATGCGTCCGAGAAGAGCGCTTACCTCGTTTCCCGCCTGGACAAAACGGTATATATTATCGATAAACAGAAGCACGTCCTGCTTTTTTTCATCACGCAGATACTCAGCCATCGTAAGTCCGGATAGCGCGACTCTCATTCGGCTTCCCGAAGGCTCGTTCATCTGTCCGAAGGCAAGAATCGATTTATCTATAACTCCGGAATCCGTCATATCCCCGATAAGCTCGATTCCCTCGCGGCTTCTCTCGCCGACACCGGTGAAAACGCTGTAGCCACCGTGATTCTGTGCGACATTATGGATAAGCTCCATAATGAGGACTGTTTTGCCGACTCCCGCACCGCCGAAAAGTCCGATCTTTCCGCCCTTTGCGTAACGAACGAGGAGGTCTATGACCTTGATTCCCGTTTCGAATATCTCGGTTGCGGGAAACTGCTCGTCAAGAGTGGGAGCCTTGCGGTGTATCGGCATATAGCGTTCTGCCTTTATCTCGCCCTTACCGTCGATAGGTCTTCCGAGGACATCAACAACGCGCCCGATCACGCCGTCGCCGACGGGCACCTTGATCCCCTCGCCGTCGGACCAGACACGAAGTCCGCACTTTGCGCCTTCGGTTGCCTCTAACGCAATGCAGCGAACCGTTCCGGCGGATATATGCGCCGCAACCTCCATATGAAAATTACCGTTTTCGGTGGAAACGAGCGAATTTATTTTCGGTTCTTCTCCTTCGGCAAATCTTATATCGATTACCGGTCCGCGTATACGGATTATTGTTCCAAAGACCCTGTCCTTCATGTAAACCTCCGCCTCTGATAAAGACTTTCTCACGGAATTTTTTCTGAGCAAATTCCGCACCGCAAATCAAAACATCAAATTCCGCGGTCAAATGTTTCCTTTGCCGCCGATATTTCGGCTATTTCATTCGTTATGGCAAGTTGTCTTGCCGTATTGTACTGCAGACGCAATGAGTCTATCATTTTATCCGCATTCTTTGTTGCCGACTGCATCGAATTCATTCGTGCGATATGCTCACTCATTGCCGACTGCATAAGCGCGGAATAAATTATTCCGGTCGCGTATTCGTTGACAAGCGTTTCAAACACCGAACGTACGGACGGCTCGAATATCATGTCTCCCTTATTCTGAGAATCCCCGCTGTCTGACAAACCGATAAATTCATCCGCAAAATCCTCAAGCGCAAGCGGAAACAGCCTCACGCAGGTAGGATACTGATGTGCCTGATCGCGGTATCTCGTAAACGCAACGTAAACCTCGTCGAACTCACCGTCGAGATAACGTTCGATAAGATCATCGGCGATATCCGACGCATTATCGAGAGAAGCTTCCGACGCCGCGACCTCCCAGCTTTTGCGTATATCGACTCCGCGGTTTCTCAGCATTGTCTCACCGTGCGAACCGGCAGTTATAACGACCGCTTTCTGCGCCGACCTTATCTGCTCCATCGCCAGGTTGACAATGTTTACGTTATAAGCTCCGCAAAGGCTTTTGTCGGACGATATCACGAAAAACGCGCTTGCGTTCGCCTTGAAGCCTCGCCTCTGAAGGAAGGAATGACGGACTCCGCCGGAACGTGTTATTATATCGCGTATAGTCAGGCGCAGACGGTGCATATAGTTTTCGATATAGCTTATACTTCCGGACATACGTCGTATTTCCGAGACCGACAAAAGATACATAGCGTTTGTAATCTGTCTCGTCTGCATGTTTGCATTGAGATTACGGCTGATCTCGCTCATCGTCTTCAAGCACTGTCACCGCCCTTTCCGTAATAATCACATTTTCCATGCGGCAAGCGCCGCATCAAGTCTTGCCTTGCAGCCGTCGTTGAGTTCCGTCGTACTTTCCACGGTATAAAGAAGGTCTGCGTAATTCTTTTTCATATACGAAAGAACCGATTTTGCAGCCGTATTCATCTGCTCCGGCTTCACGGAATCAAATACATGCTTTCTGAAAGCACGCAGAAGAACGACCTTTTCGGAAAGGCTGTACGTCGTATCCTTCCCCTGCACGAAAAGCATGGTAAGCTTTCTGCCGCGATCGAGCATCTGCATGGTTGACGGATCAAGATCAGCACCAAAACGCGCAAACACCGACATTTCACGATACTGTGCAAGATCAATACGAAGTGATTTGGACACCTTCTGCATTGCGTCGGGCTGTGCGCTGCGTCCCACTCGTGAAACCGAAAGTCCGGTATTGACGGCAGGACGTATATCGTTATGGAACAGCTCGGTTTCGAGATATATTTGACCGTCCGTTATCGAAATAACGTTTGTCGGGATATACGACGAAATGTTGCCGCTCATCGTTTCGATGATCGGAAGTGCGGTAATGCTTCCTCCGCCGTATTTATCATCGAGACGCGCCGCACGCTCGAGCAGGCGGCTGTGGAGATAGAATATATCTCCGGGGTATGCCTCACGTCCCGGCGGTCTGTGAAGAAGAAGGGACATTGTACGGTAAGCGACCGCATGCTTCGATAGGTCGTCATACACAACGAGGACATCCTTGCCCTTTTCCATGAAATATTCAGCCGCAGAGCATGCGCTGTACGGTGCAAGGTACTGCATGGCGGGGCTGTCGGACGCACAAGCCGCAACAACGAAAGTATAGCTGTCCGCTCCGGCGGTCCGTATCTCGTCTATAACATGAGCCACGGTGGATGCTTTCTGTCCGATCGCGCAGTAAATACAGATAACTCCCGTATTTTTCTGATTCATAATCGTCTGAAGAGCTATCCTTGTTTTGCCCGTCTGACGGTCTCCGATTATAAGCTCGCGCTGACCGCGTCCGATCGGAACCATACTGTCTATAGCGATTATTCCTGTTTCAAGCGGCTCGTCTACACTGTGTCGATGAATCAGCGGAGGCGCACTGCGCTCAACGGGAAGAAATTCTTTTGATTCGTATGCTTCTCCGTCAAGCGGACGTCCTACGGGATCGAGCACTCTTCCTATCATGGAATCGGAAACGGGAATTTCGACTATACGGTCAACTCCGCGAACTCGGTCTCCCACGCCGACGGTATCGGAATTGTCGAGAAGCACGGCGCCGACTCCGTTTTCCTCAAGGTCCATGACCATGCCGTAAACGCCGCCGTCAAACTCAAGAAGCTCGCCGTAGCTTCGCCCGGAAAGTCCATCCACGCGAACGACGCCGTCGCTCACTCTGCTTACAATGCCGTATTCGTATACAACGCCCTTTCTCTCAAACGTGTTTATGCGCTCTCTGAGAAACTCGCTGATGGCAGCAGGGGTAAATTCGCTCATTTCTCCACACCACCTTCAATATGCTCCGTCATACGTCTGAGCTGCGTTCTTATGCTCATATCCCAGAACTTTCCGCCGTATGCTGCGGTGAATCCTCCGATAAGCTCGGGATCGGTTCTGCGCTCTACGCAGATATCGCCGAGCATATCGGAAAAGCCCTTTTCGATATAAGAAAGCACATCCTCCGACGTATCGGGAACAGTCGTTATAACAAGCTTTTCACTCATTTTGCTACACCGCCGCTCTCAGCCTCGCGAAAAAACTCCTCGGCAATCCGCTTCGTATCCTCGTCGGAAACCTTTCTTTCAAGAATCTTTCCGGCGATCGCCTCGGCGCTTGAAGCAATATCCGAACGGAGAGAGGAAAGCACCTCCTCGCGCTCTGCCTCGGCGCGTTCCTTTGCCTCGGATACGATCCGATCAGCCTGCTCTCCCGCCTCTTTGAGCACGTTGTCAGCCTGTGCTTTGGCTGCTGCGGCAGCTTCATTTCTTATACGGTCCGCATCGTTTGCAGCATCTGCAAGCTGAGCCCTAAGCTGTTCGGAAAGCTCTTCCGCCGCTTTTGCCTTTGCGCCTGCATCTTCGGCGGCTGCTGTAACACGCGCCGTGCGCGCATCCATAAACTTTTTTACCGGCTTATACACGAGAAAACGTACAATAACGAAAAGTATAACGATATTGAGTATATTCAGTATAAGATCTATCGGAAAATTCGAAAAATCGTAATTCATCGAAATTACCTCCAAGGAAAGAATTTTACAGCTTGGTCACCAAAATAAGCGCAATTACGAGGCAGTAAATAGCGACCGACTCGGCAAGTGCAAGTCCGAGAAGAAGTATAGCGTTTATCTTACCGGAAGCCTCGGGCTGACGCGCTACGGATTCAACTGCCTTTCCGGTTGCCAGACCCATTGAAAGACCCACTCCGAGGGTGGGAAGCATTACAAGTGCTACTGCAAGTGCGTTCATTGATTTATCTCCTGTTTCTTTTTATTTTTTATATTATTCCGCCGCTTCGTTTATGAAGGTAAGCGAAAGTATCACGAATATATATGTCTGAATAAGCGGGTGGAAGAGATTGAAATAAAGTCCCGCAACCGCCGGAATTCCGACGGCGTATCCACCGAGGGAGGATTTGAGAAGATCCATTACTATCATTCCGCCGAGCATGTTTCCGAAAAGTCGGCAGGCAAGCGACACCGGTGTTGCGATATCGGATATTATTTTGAACGGAGTAACGAGCGGCGTCGGCTTCGTAAGAGAAACAAGTCTGCCCGACAGCTTCTTCTTTTTTATTCCGTAATAGTTTATAAGGAAGAACGTGATAAGCGACATTGAGAGCGTTACGAGAAGATCCGAGGTCGGTGCGCGCTGCCCGAAAAGCTCCGTCGCCGCCGAAAGGATCATAAACAGTGCAAGCGACATCATATAGGACGCGAGAACCTCGCCGAGTCCGCCGGTCGCGTTGTCCGTGAATTTTGTAACCTCTTCGACCGCCGCCTCGCAAAGATTCTGAAGCTTACCCGGTCTGTCCTTGAACCTCGGATAAACGGCAAAGCGGAATATCAGTGCGAAGATCAAAGCTATCACGGTGAGTAGATATGCAAGAAGCGTCGTTCCCGCAACGGAAAAACCGAACAGATCGACTCTTTCGGAAAACAGTTCGAAATTGACTTCAAGCCCCGACGATTTCTTTGAAAAATGAGATATCAGCGTGCCGATGAAATACCACGCGGCTATAACAATTCCGACAGTCGCCAGTGTTTTCTTTTTATTTTTTTTCTTTCCGGTACCATCCTTCGGGTTCTTCCCGGCAAAGAAACTCCGCAGCACAAACAAAAGCGCCGCGGCAACTCCGGAAACGGCAAGTTTTATGATTTCATTTGTCCCCATTTTCACCATCTCCTTTTTTTGTTATCGTAATAACGGAATTGATCAAAGCCGGAACGAGTATTCCGACACCGAATCCGACAAGTGCCCATATTCTGCCTTCGTCCCGGTAAAACCATACGAATAAAAAGATTCCGACATAGAGCGCAAGCTTGGCAAGCGCCGGAAGCACCGCGTCGGTTATTTTTCCCGCAAGAAGCGATTTCGTAAAACGAGATGTAAGAAAAAACTGTCCCGCGCCGTAGATTGCTCCGCAGATCAGAAAAATTATCTTCAGCAGCGTCATCACTCCCTTTCCGTTACCGTTTTGTTATTATAATACTTTAAACTCACAAAGTAAAGCGATTTCCGCGAAAATTTTAAATTTGTCGATTTTGCCAAGGCTGTTTACACGACGTTCACATTTTGGTGTATCTTATGTGTTGATTTATTTCATCAAATGTTTTATAATAGATATGAATAATTTTCGACACAAAAAAGCGACACAAACGACAATGAGGTTATATTATAAATGGAAAAAATAATTCTTGCCGAGCCTGCTGTCGGAATAGACATCGGTTCCACAACGGCAAAACTTGTGATAATAAAGAACGGCGATATAGTATATCGGCGTTATGAGCGTCATTTTTCCCAGGTTCGCCAGAAAACTCTCGAGCTGCTCCGCGACGCTGCCGATTTTCTGAAAGGTGAGTCGTTCTCCGCCGCAATATCCGGTTCCGCGGGACTCGGACTTGCCCGTGTAGCGGATATTCCCTTCGTTCAGGAGGTTTTCGCAACCTCCGAAACCGTAAAAAAACTCGCTCCAGATACAAGCACGGTAATCGAGCTCGGCGGTGAGGATGCGAAAGTGATCTTTTTCGCGGGCGGAACTGATGAAAGGATGAACGGTACCTGTGCCGGAGGCACCGGCGCCTTTATCGATCAGATGGCTACCCTCCTCGACGTCACGGTCGCCGAGCTTGATCAGCTTTCGCTGAAGCACGAGCGGATATATCCCATAGCCTCCCGCTGCGGTGTATTCGCAAAAACTGACATACAGCCGCTTCTCAATCAGGGAGCGCGAAAGGAAGACATCGCGGCAAGCATATATCAGGCGGTGGTAAATCAGACGATCGTCGGATTGGCGCAGGGACGTGAGATTTCCGGTAAAGTAATGTTTCTCGGCGGTCCTTTGTACTACTGTCTCGGACTGCGCGAGCGTTTTGCCGAAACTCTCAAGCTTGACGAAGATCATGCGATCTTCCCCGAGTACGGTCTCTATGCCGTCGCAATCGGCGCCGCGATCTACTCCGCAAAAGACAAGAAGCGCTTTACATATGATATGATCTGCGACGCTGTGGAAAAGGCAGCTAAGGCGGGTGTTGAGATCAAGCACACCAAGCCTCTTTTTGAAACGCGCGAGGATTACGATGCCTTTGTCGCACGTCATGCAAAGAACAGCGTTCCCGAAAAAAACATATCGACATATTCGGGCAAAGCATATCTCGGCATTGACTGCGGTTCAACGACCACAAAGCTTGCTCTCCTCTCCGATGACAACGAGCTTTTATACAGTTTCTACGACTCAAACCGCGGAAATCCGGTCGAGATCGTCCGCGAAGAGCTTGTAAAAATATACTCCCTCTGCGGTGACAGGGTCACGATAGTAGGCTCCGCTGTCACCGGATACGGCGAGGAGCTCATCAAAAATGCGTTTTCCGTAGATTTCGGAGTGGTCGAAACGATAGCTCATTTCACTGCTGCACGTCACTTCAATCCCGATGTTGATTTTATTCTCGATATCGGCGGTCAGGATATAAAGTGCTTCAAAATACGCTCAGGCGCGATCGACAGTATAATTTTGAACGAAGCATGTTCCTCCGGATGCGGATCGTTTATAGAAACCTTTGCAAAATCAATGGGATACGGAATCGCCGAATTCTCACAGAAAGGTCTTTTCGCCCGCGCTCCCGTCGAACTCGGAACGAGATGCACGGTATTTATGAACTCCTCCGTCAAGGAAGCGCAGAAGGACGGTGCGTCCGTCGAGGACATTTCCGCCGGACTTTCCGCATCCGTTGTAAAGAATGCCATTTACAAAGTCATCCGCGCGTCGAGCGCGGATGAACTCGGCAAGAATATCGTTGTGCAAGGCGGCACTTTCCTGAACGATGCTATCCTGCGCTGCTTTGAAACGGAGATCGGACGCGATGTGATTCGTCCTGCAATCGCGGGACTTATGGGTGCGTACGGTGCGGCGCTTTATGCGAAAAACCTTTCCTCCGGCGAATCCTCACTTATGTCGTCCGACGAGCTTGCGCATTTTGAGCACAAATCGAAATCCGCTGTATGCCGCGGATGCACGAACGGATGCCATCTCACCGTAAACACGTTCTCCGGCGGGC
>URSW01000038.1 GCA_900550625.1 uncultured Eubacteriales bacterium | reverse complement strand
CGGCACGCTTACTTCCCGCGACACCATAAACGGAAAGATGACCACCATTCTTGACGAAGCAACCGATCAGTGGGGCATAAAGGTCAGCCGTGTAGAGCTTAAAAACATAATTCCGCCTGCCGAGATACAGAACGCAATGGAAAAACAGATGAAGGCGGAGCGCGACAGACGTGAGACTCTGCTTCAGGCAGAGGGTCACAAGGCAGCCGCCATCACCCGTGCGGAAGGCGACAAGCAGGCAATGATACTTGCCGCGGAGGGTGATCGCGACGCGCGGATCGCACGCGCCGAAGGTGAAGCAAAGGCGATCCTTCTCGCAAAGCAGGCGGAAGCCGAAGGAATCCGTCTGATCCGCGAAGCAAATCCCGACGGCGCAGTCATCGAGCTTAAGAAATATGACGCGCTTGTCAAAATGGGCGACGGAAAAGCTTCGAAGATAATAATCCCCACCGATGCCGTAAATGCGGTGACTTCAAACGTACTTTTCTCGGAGAGCACCGGGCTCGGCGATGTCACAAAGAGCGCTCCCGAGAAAAAGACTGCGCCGAAGAGGGACGAATGCTGTGAGCGGTTCGGAGACCGTGCAAACTGATCACGTGAAATCATTTCCCGGGGAATAATAAAAAAACCGGTCGGCTAAGTTTCATGCAGCCGTCCGGTTTTGAGCTTTCGGAATATTTCGGAAGCATTCCGATGCATTTACGAAAGGAACGCACTTCATGGAAAAGGATGAAATTCTGAAGATTTTCAAAAATCCCCCAATTCTCGAATGCGACAGAGTAATTCTCAGAAAAATGGACCGTTCTTTCGCTGACGATATGTTCGAATACGCTTCAAATCCCGCGGTGACGAAATATCTGACATGGGATGTTCATCCGAACAGGCGATTCTCGTACAACTATCTCGGATATGTAAACTCACGTTACCGGACCGGCGAATTTTTCGACTGGGCGATAACCATGCGCGACAGCGGAAAAATGATCGGCACCTGCGGCTTTACCAGATTCAACTTCAGTTCTTATTCCGCAGAGATCGGATTCGTGCTCAATCCCAAATATTGGGGATATTCGATCGCGCCCGAAGCGTCTCGGCGCGTGATACGGTTCGGCTTCGACACGCTTGAGCTCCACCGCATCGAAGCGCGCTACATGGAAAACAACATACAGAGCCGCCGCGTCATGGAGAAATCCGGAATGACGTTTGAAGGGATATACCGTGATATGATGCTCGTCCGCGGTCAGTTTGTATCCGTCGGGGTCTGCTCGATCCTCAGAAGCGAGTTCAACCGTAACAGGATCATGTCGCAGCTTCTTTGAGGTTTTGCCGTGAATATTTATTATCCGCTTCTCAAAATGTTTTGGTTCGGCGTGAGGCATAAGGATCGCCTCAGAACGGTGCCGTTTTCCCTTTCGGACGGTATCGAAGAAGTAAAGGACGTTGATTACTTCGGCGACGGGAAAAGTGAGCACATGCTTGACATATATTTTCGCAGCGGTGAGAACACCGGACGCCCGGTCGTGTTCTCGATCCACGGCGGCGGATGGATGTCCGGAGTAAAGGAAAACAACCGAAATTTCTGCATCCGCCTTGCGGAGCGCGGCTTCACGGTGTTCAACGTGAACTACTCCCTTGCGCCGAAAGCCTCCCTCCGTGACCAGCTTTGCGATATATCGGCTGCGCTTTCCTTCCTTAAAGAAAACGCCGGAAGCTTTTCGGGCGCACCCGGCAGCGTCTCACTCGTCGGAGACAGCGCGGGCGGGCAGCTTGCATTTTTCACAGCGGCGCTTATCTGCTCCGGTAGGCTGCGTGAAATATACGAAATAAATCTGCCTGATATCAAAGTCCTCGCGCTCGCCCTGCTTTCTCCGGTATGCTTTTTGACGGAAGGAAGGGGTCCTGTGGCTTTCGGCAGACGCATAGCGCTTTCGCGCGATTTTATGAAGAAATACGGACAATATGTATCGCCGGATTCACTTCCCGATCTCGGCACTCTGCCGCCGTGCTTTATCTCGACTGCCGCAGAGGATCACCTCGGTCGGGAGCAGAGCCGCAGACTTTCCGAACTGCTTAAAAAGAACGGTGTCCGCTGCGAGCTGCACTTTGAAGAAAGATCGGCACACGGTCATGTCTATCCGATACACAACCCCGACTGCGATGCCGCGGTATCGGTAACGGACTCGATAGCACGTCTGATCGAAAACGCATGACGTTTTCACGCAATCGGTGAAGAATCGGTAAACTTCATTCGGATGGCACGCACGGTATTCGACATACCGAGTGATGTAATACACAGCAACAAAGGAGATGCGTTTTCACGCATCTCCTTTTTCAATTTTCAATATACTCTTTTATTCCGCAGTGCCGTCGGATTCGAAAAGCGATCTCACCATTTTGATAATCTCGGTATTATCTGCGATATTGCTTATCCCGGGCTGAATATACTCTCCGTTTTCATCGCTTATGAACAAAGCCGAGTGATACTTATCTGTAAATGAAAAGACCGGGCATCCGCGTCGCTTTTTCGGTGGCTTGGACGGATGAAGCGGGAGAATCCGTATTCCGGGTGAATCCGCCGTCACTGCTGTTACCGCATAAGCAAAACGTTATCAGAAGAAGCAGTGCCGATATCATCACGAGGGCAATACATTCAACCGATATCATATCTGAAATTATCCATGAATGTCAGACCGTCAAATTCCTCCAATATCACGCTGAGAGATATATAATACTTACCGTCGGCGCCGACGCAGATTTTTACATTCGAAAGTTCAAGAAAGCTTATTCCGGAATCGGGATACAGAGACTCTGCTCGCTCTCGTGCATATGCCTCAAGAGTATCGTTTGTGATTCCGTCAAGGAGCGACGGATTGAGATTGTCGAACTTACCGCTGTTTCTTACAATATAGTTGTCAAGCTCGCCGTCGGGGGTTATATCGACGAGTATTTCATCATCCGTCATAAATCCGCGCACGGAGCGTTTATATGCGAAAGAGTAAGTGTTATGTGTCTTAGTGAAATCTCCGCTGCGCTCAGGATAAGCGCCGAGTCCGAGTGATGCGACGATACCGTCGGCAATATCGCCGGCCTCGTCAAGTGTGATCCTGTGCTTCACGTTCTCCGAAGAATCCGCAGAATCATTAAGAAAGGCTGTCAGCTTGTCTTCGTTAAAAAGGTACTGATTGTTTTCATCATCGGCATATACATCTATAACGCAGT
Organism: uncultured Eubacteriales bacterium; assembly: GCA_900550625.1. Lineage (GTDB taxonomy): Bacteria > Bacillota > Clostridia > Oscillospirales > CAG-272 > UMGS1312. The sequence goes on along the minus strand of URSW01000038.1, from coordinate 7,100 downwards.
TAGGCAGGTCGACCGACTTATCGTATGTCGCTTTTATTCTGTCCCCGTTTGAGCAAGCCGCGTTTGAAAAGCTGATTTCCTTTTCAATATCGCCGCGCACAAATTCCGTCTTGTCATCGATTTTAATATTTTCATCATACGCCTCACTTCGATCCGCCGAAAGTGCGAAAGCAGTACCGGCAAAAAAAGCCCCCGCAAGCAAAAGAACCGCCAAACTCGTAATTGTTTTTTTCATGTTGCGCCTCCTGTAGTATTATTAAAATTATTGATAAAGCATTACGCTGTATCGACTTTAAGTCATCGGACCGTCATTTTGCCCGAGTTTCGGTCGACCGACGCCGATTTTACAAGAATAGCTCTGTGCGGAATCATCTTCTATGTCATTAATTTTATATTATATATACATTACATCATGATTATAGCATTGTAGCACCAGCTTGTCAATACTTTTTTATATATTTTTTATAATAACTTTATATAATTAAAAGTAGATGCATATCTCTGATGCATCTACTTTTAATTACCTGCGCACTCTGATTCTATTCGTCATGAAATTTCGCAGAAATTTTATGACTTCCGCGCATCCACTTTAGTCAGGCACTGATTTTTCGCTTTCCGCACGCCCGGCATAAGCCGACGGATATTCCGCCGTCCTCCGCCGCGTCGCTTAAACCGGAGGCAGGCTGCGTCAAATGAAATTCGCCGAAAAGTACGCTCAGCCGATATCGTATCTGAAGCTGTCCATAAAGCTCAGACCGTCGGAATCTTTCATGGAAGCCGTAACAGAAATATAATACTTTCCGTCGGTGTCAGCGCACACCTTTACATATTGAACGTTAAATCCGCTTATTCCGGAATACAGCACCTCTGCCTGCTCTCTCGCATACACTGCAAGCGATTCGTCCGTAATTCCGTCAAGGAGTGAGGGATCGAAGCTGTCGAACTTTCCGTTATTTCGCACAACATAGTTATAAAGCTCGCCGTCGAGGGTGATCTCAACGAGGATTTCATCATCTATCGCAAAGCCGCGCACGGCGCGGGAATATCCGAAGGAGTAAGTGTTATGAACTTCAAGGAAGCTCCCGCTGCGCTCGGGATAAGTGCCGAGTCCGAGGGATGCGACGATACCGTCGGCGATGTCGCCGGCCTCGTCAAGGGTGATCCTGTGCGTCACGTTCTCGGAAGAACCGGCTGAATCATCCAAAAAGCCCGTCAGCCTGCCGCCGTTGAAAAGGTATTGATTGCTTTCGGCGTCGGCATATATATCAATGATATCGTCGGATACGGCGATCGACTTATCATAAATAACACTTATTCTGTTTCCGTCGGTGCAAGCCGCGCTTGAAAAGCTGATTTCCCTTTCAATATCACTGCGCACAAATTCCGCTCCGTTTTCGATTTCCATATTCTCCATATCTGTCTCGGTGCCGTTCGCCGAAAGTGCGAAAACGGTACCAGCCATGAGAGCGCCAGCAAGCATAATAACCGCAATAACCGTAATTAAATTTTTCATGTTACATCTCCTATATTACTGATAAAGGCTCTGAGTCGTATTACCTTTGAGGAAACGATTTGCCATTCTGTCATAATTCTCTGTTCCGTATACGAATTTATACCAAAAATCAGCATACTCAAGGGCTTTCGCCAAGGTATAATGATTTGCATCGCTGAACTTGAAGACATTTATTACCCACTGATCGCATGAAGCACTCGGTATCTCACCCTTCCAGCCGATAACGCACTGCGCGCCGCCGTGTCCGTATGTTGCGCTGCACAGGTTGGCGGGATATCTGTAACCGGTAGCCTGAGTGGAATCCGCAACCGGTGCGGGAGTTGTGCCCGTATTGCATGCCACATACATTACAAGCCGCACTCCGGACAAAGCGTGTCTTGTAAGTCCATAGATCTGACGGTCACCGCCGCCGTAATAGAGACCCCAACTGTCTCCGCAGAGAAACGACCGGTTTTCATATGTACCCATGCGGATCTTTCCGGGGTTGCCGTGGCTTGATATAACGAGGATCTTTGCATTTGCCATCACGGAATATGCATCAGCTGCACTGTTGTTCAAATATTCTCCGGCGTCATATCCCATATTCCACAAATAGCCGAGCGACTCCTGACCTCCGGCTTCGCGTGAATTGAGATCGTATGTGTCAAATGTGAAAATATACGCTTTGCCGGAGGCTGCAAAAGAGGCGGTCGATCCGCACTCGAGCAGCACGACAAAAGGTATTAAGAAAGACAGCATTTTAAAGATTTTCTTTTTCATGTTCCATACCCTTTTTCTGTAAAATATAATTTTAATGATCTTGGTTTACCGTACAGCCTATCTCAACGGAACCACCTTCCTTTCGACTCGTTTTTATATTTTATTTCCATTACATTACAATTATATCCTTTTTATGTATATTTGTCAATAGGTTTTCCATTATTTTGTATTAAAAGCTTTTATAGTATTTTTCGGAAAATAAATAAAGACTGCAAAGCAGATCATTCTCCGCTTTACAGCCTTTATTTTAATTTTTTTATTTTCCGAAATTTTCGACTAGTGCTATGTGCTTTGCCGAATACTTGTACGCGATTTCGTAATTTCCGATACGCTGAGCGCAAAGCTCGATATCGGTATAAATCCGCAGCAACGAGAAGAAGCCCTTTGGCTCCGAATCGGCGGCTTTTACAAAAAACGCCAGCGCAGATTCAAGATTACCCGCCGAATACATCGCCCCGCCCCTGAGATGAAGAAGATACTGCTCCGACGAGACAAGTCCGGAACGTTCGATCGCCTCTGCATATTCGTTCTCGCCGTTTTCGAAAAACCGAAGAGCCGAAAGATATGCGAAAATCTCCGGAGGGACTGCGCTCGGCGAAAAATTCATCTGCTCGCACAGCTCAGGTGAAATATTGCGGTTTGTCGCGGATTCATAAAGAAGATTTGCAAAGCGCACAGTGTTTTCGGCATACGCCCTTGCCGATGTGTTTTCCGACGCATCAAGCGCTTTGTCAAAATACACTTTTGCCGTCATCGGCTTACACTGCACAAGCAGTTCGGCAGCAATTCCGATATAGGAATATGCAAGAAGCGTGAGTATCTCTTCATCGAAGACCTGCACCCGTTCCGCCTCGTCCGCAAGCTCGGAATAACGCTTTTCCCTGAAAAGCGCTCTGAACGAATCGATAATCTTCCCTTTTCTGAATATCGCGTCTTCCCGTTCGTCGGCAAATATCCGGCTAACCGAAACACCGAGCCTTGCGCAGATCTTGCTCAGTGTCTCGAGAGACGGAGTGGATTTGCCGGATTCGATCATGCTGAGCATATTCCGGGTTATGATATCTCCGGCAAGCTCCTCCTGCGTCATTCCGGCGGCAAGCCTGCACTCCCTGATCCGCGCGCCGATACGCCCGGTCACAATATCACTCATCGTCGGCACCGAACACGTCCGAGGAATTCTTATAGTCGTCGAGAAGCTTTCTTACCTCGTCCTTCATCTGCTCCTCATAGGCATCTATTCCTTCGTTTATGCGGCAGACGCGCTCATCGGATTCTCTTGCATACGCATCCGCGTTTTTCTTTATGTCGCCGACGCCGCGCATGACCTCGCGCAGACACTTTTTGGTGAACTCCCTGAGTCTGAGCGCCATTTTGTTCTTCATCCTGTATGCGAGGGAAACAAATTCTTCTTCGCGCTCCGCCTCTTTTCTCTCGAAATTTCTTTTGAGAGAAAGGAGCTCGTTATCATGCTCGATCCGACTTTTCTCAAGATCGCCTTTGAGAGATTCAAGCTCTTTTTCATGCTCCGCCTGACGTGCTTCAAGCTCTCTTTTAAGAGATTCAATCTCTTCCTCGCAGCGTGACTTTTCCTCCGCTCCGAGATCGGAAAGACGTTTTGTCTCCTCGGAAAATCTCGCGCACTCAGCTTCGAAATGTGAGCGCGATGTGCCAAGCTCATTCATGAGACGGGAAATCTCCTTGCTCTTATCGGCAAGAGAAGCCGAATACTCCCGTTCCATTTCATTCGCGGTATCATTCAGTGAAGAAATCTTCCCCTCAAGCTCCGAAACACGGGCACAAAGCTTCTCATTCTCCGTCCTCATACGCTCTTCCTTCTCGGAAAAACGCTTGTTTTCTTCTATAATATATGAGTTTACATCTTTTCGGCTGTAGCCGCGAAACGATTTTGAAAACAAAACCTTTTTTTCTTCCGCCATATGCCCTCCTTCCGGATATCAGATAAAGAAAAGTGTACAGCCGCTGTCCTTGAAATGCTGTATTTTCTCGCGCAGACGCTCCTCGCTGACGTCGAAATGCTTTCCGAGGCAGGTTATGCACATGAATTCATGCGCGCCACGGTTCACAAGCTTTTTGTGAAGCGCTATTTCGTCGCGCTCAAGCTTTCTTTTGCAGACCATGCAATAATCTTCGTTCATCTTTCAACAAACTTCGCCTTATAAATCTTGAAGGAACGTCCGGGCAGCGTGGGATTATAGCAGTCAAACTTTACGCCGATATTCTCACCGGTGAGAATGTCGGTGAGCTCAAGTCCGTAGTTGCTGCCTCCGGGAATTCCGTAATCGTCGAAATACAGAAGCACCTGAAGAGGATTGATATCAAAGTTATAATAAGCGATCACGATCTCGCCGTTTGCAAGGAATTTGAGAAGTCCCATTCTCGCCTTGGATGCGTAGCGCTGCTTCTCCTCATAGAAAGGCGCTCTTGCGTCGGGATCCTGATTGAGAGCGATAAGCTCGCGGTTGAGCATGACGCTGCGGCAGTACTCGTTTACATTTCTTATATCCGCACCCATCATGAGGGGCGTGCCCCACAGACACCAAAGAGAGAAATGCATGAGATATTCTTCATCGGTGCATCCGCCCGTGTGACTTACGTTGCCTTCGCCGCCCATTCCGACGACGAGCATATCCATATCGTTGAAGCATCCGGGACCGGAATACTTGAAGTTCGGAAGCTGAGTCTGCGCAATATAGCGGAATGCCTCATATTCATCGGTGATATCGGCATGGCTGCGGTACATATGCGCACCGATCGAACGCATCCAATCCCAAGGATCATATGTCCCGCAGGTGCATCCCGCAAAAAGGATCTCGCGTCCGGTAGAGCGGAGCGCCATGCTCATAGTAAGGTAGGAATTGCGTACATCTCCGCTGCCCGGATAATGGCAGAGGTCGTATTTGAGGTAGTCAACGCCCCATTCCGCGAAGGTATGCGCATCCTGATACTCGTGACCGTAGCTTCCGGGATAGCCGGCGCAAGTCATAATTCCGGCAGCCGAATACATACCGAATTTGAGTCCCTTTGAATGAACGTAATCCGCAACGTACTTCATTCCGTGCGGGAATTTTTCGGGATCGGCGACGAGCTTTCCGCTGCGGTCGCGCTCGCGGCATGACCAGCAGTCATCGATAACGAGGTATTCGTAACCGGCGTCACGGTATCCCTTATCGACCATAGCGTCGGCAATTTCAAATATAAGCTGCTCATTTATATTCGAGCCGAAGGTATTCCATGAATTCCATCCCATAGGGGGAGTTTGTGCAAGCATTTTTCAAACCGTCCTTAATAAAAATATAACACTTTTATTATATCATTTCAGCGGAATTTGTCAATACACTTTACCTATTAAAGAGCCCCTTCGAAGGACAAAACAGCGAAGAAATGATAAAAGTGCACAGAAAAAAAGTGAAATTCATTCCAATGTTTTTTCAATTTAGCACTTTACTAAATTAAATTGATGATGTATAATATAAACATCCGCAGCACAGTAAAGCGCGCGGTGAAATTAATCAACTCAAGGAGAGAAAAAACAATGAAACGTATTATAGCTCTTATTCTCGGCGCACTTATGCTCTGCACAGTATTTGCATCATGCACAGGCAAATCCTCCGATGATCTCGCAGATAAGGACCCCGGAAAACCTGCGGTATCCGGAAACGACACCGCAGCAAACACCGACGACAACACTGACGATGCTTCTTCGGATCTCGCATACATCACCGGAAAGAAAAAGCTTGTCATCGGTATTACGGAATACAAGCCGATGAACTATCAGGAAGACGGTGAGTGGACCGGATTCGACACGGAGTTTGCAAAAGCGTTCTGCGAAAAGCTCGGTGTTGAAGCGGAGTTCCTCCCGATTGAGTGGGACAGCCGCTTCACGGAGCTCAAGTCCAAGGCAATCGACTGCATCTGGAACGGAATGACCATCAGCGAAGACGCAACGAAAAACACCAGCGTATCAAAGGCATATGTAAAGAACGCTCAAGTCGTTGTAATGAAGGCAGACAAGGCCGGTGAGTACACCCGTGTTGAAGATCTTTCCAAGCTCACCTTTGCTGCTGAAAACGGAAGTGCGGGCGAGGCTGCACTCAAAGAGCTTTCCTACAACACCACCGGCGTTACTGCTCAGAGCGACGCCCTCATGGAAGTCGCATCAGGAAGCACCGACGCATGCGTTATAGACATAACTATGGCAAATGCGATGACCGGCGAAGGCACAAGCTACAAGGATCTTGCGATCGCCTGCGAGCTTACCAGCGAGGAATACGGTGTATCCTTCAGAACCGGTTCCGACATGGTTGAGAAGTTCAACGAAGTCCTCGACGAGTTCCTCGCCGACGGAACACTCGACAGACTTGCCGAAAAGTATTCACTCACTCTTGTGAAATAATCCCCAAAAGGACTTAACGGACAAATGTTTATAAAGGTAACTCTCGACCTTCTTGTCGGATTCTGGACGACCTTCAAGGTATTCGCTCTTACTCTTGCATTCTCTCTTCCGCTCGGACTTATTATCGCATTCGGCTCAATGAGCCGCTTCCGTCCGATCAAGTATGTATGCAAGTTCATCGTGTGGGTAATACGCGGTACGCCGCTCATGCTTCAGCTCATAACCGTTTATTACGGTCCCGGTCTGATCGGTACCTGGGCGCAGGGACTCGGCTCGACCTCCCCATTCATTGCATTTCTTGCTTCATGGAAGGTATTCGACCGATTCCTCGCTCTCATGGTAGCTTTCATAATCAATTATGCATGCTACTTCTCCGAGATCTACCGCGGCGGGATCGCAAGCATCCTACCATCT
>URSW01000037.1 GCA_900550625.1 uncultured Eubacteriales bacterium | reverse complement strand
GACGGTCGGTGCCGATGTGCGGCTTGGCCTGCCAGAGAATTTCGTCCGGCGCTCCGGCTTGTACGAGATCGTGCAGCACCTGCCGGCCGCGCTTATCGTGCGTGCCAGTGTTGAGCTTGCCGTCCGAGAACGTCCCTGCCCCACCCGCGCCGAACTGAACGTTCGATTCGGGATCGAGCGCGCCTCCCGCAAAAAAGCTCTCCGTTTTTTTCACTCTGTCGTCGAGCGCGTCGCCGCGTTCGAGGACGATCGGACGGTATCCGTGTTCAGCGAGAATCAGCGCGGAGAACATTCCCGCCGGACCGAATCCGATCACGACCGGGCGTGCGCGCATAATCTCGTTTCCTTCGGGAAAATCGAGCGTTTTTTTCGGGCAAAGCTTCAGCGAATATTTGCCGAGGTGCTCCGCCGTCTTTGTCGAAACGTCACACATACAGATAACGGAACACACAAAACAGGGATTCCCCCGACGGCGTGCGTCGAGGGATCTCTTATGAAGCTTTATATCGAAGATGTCGCTTATGCCCGCTTTTTTCAGACGGCGCGCAGCCTCGGAGAATATCTCCTCCGTCGGTGCCGTCACGGGCAATCGTATATTTTCCGCAATTATGCGCTGCATTATCCTACCTATCTATATTGACCTGAACCGTGTATTCTCCGATTTCATAGACGCCTTCGACGTCAACGGATATCTTCAGTATCTGCGTTATCGTGCCGGTCACGCCCGCGGCAGCCTCGCTCAGGTCGAGCGTCGCCGTAATGTCGCTTGAATCGATCTCAAGAAGATCGTCGAGCGCGCCGCGCAGAGTGACGTTGACGGACTTCGTGCGTATTTCGTACTTTATTTCCTCGGCTCCGACAACGACGAAATTTTCCTTATCCGTATCAACGGTATAGGTTTTCGTAACCGTTCCTGAATGCTCGATCTTGACCGCTGCGCGCTCCGTTCCGTCGGCAACGGTAACTCCGTCCGGCGGAACTATATCGACCGTCAGCGTGCTGTCTCCGAGAAGCTGCTTTTCGTCCACGGTGGCGACCGTGAGGCTGTCAATCGACGCAAGCACCGTCGGATCGCCTTTCAGCGTCACTTTGGGAGGGCTTACCGTTATCACGGAATTTTCCTTTGTAAGATATCCGTACTTCGAGACAGCTGTAAGGCTTACCTCCTTATAGGTATAAAGAGGCACCTTGACCTCCATTTCGGTTCTCGAAAGCTGCAGATACCGTGCGTCTATGCTCTCGCCAGAGGTGCTGACAAGCTCTATCTGTCCGACAGAGGTTACCGAGCTTTCGATTGAACCGAGCGCAAGCTTTATCTGCGCGTAGTCGATATCGTTGAGTGCTACCTTCGGTCCCGTCACGGTTATGGTATCGTATTTCGGTGAAAGCTCGCCGAGCTCATATCCTTCGGCAACCGTTCCGCTTACAAGCTTTGCTTTGACCTCAAGCGTCTTTTTGTCGCGTTCATCCACATATACGGGAATCGTATCGGCAGACATTCCGGAAAGCGTCAGACCGTTCGGCAGACGCGCGGAAAGCTTGATATCGTAGATTCCCGCGGCGGTAACGCCGGAAAGATCGGCTTCCACTCGGATGTCGTCGGAGGTATAGCTGTTTATGACGCTTTTCCGCCCGGTGACGGTCACATTTACCAATGTGCCGTCTCCGCTGTACACGAACAGACCGTTTCTCGACTCTATCTCGGAAGTATTTTCAAGATAGACTCTCACCCCGGTAAACGTGGACTCCGTATCGACCGAATCGATCTGCATAACATAAAGCCAGAGGACAAACGCGGCGGCGAGGCACATTATCTTCGGAATTATATTATATTTTCTTTTTCCGGAAGTAAGCCGGACGTTTTCCTTACCCTTCTCCATTATCCGCGTCCCCACCGTTCTTCTTCAGATCAAAGCGTTTCTTCTTTCTTCTCGGCAGCGCCTGTGTTATAAGATAGCCTTCAAGCTCACGAGCAAGCTTCTCACGGTCAAATCCGGTTTTCAGCTTTCCTTCTACCGCCACGGAGATCGTACCGGTCTCCTCCGACACGACGGCTACGACGGCATCGCTGTTTTCGCTCATGCCGATCGCCGCACGGTGTCTTGTGCCGAGATCCTTGATTATATCGGGATTTGTCGAAAGCGGAAGAAGGCATCCCGCCGCGTAAAGCCGTCCTTCACGGATGATAAGCGCGCCGTCATGAAGAGGTGCTTTATTGTAAAAAATATTTTTTATGAGGTACGGTGCCGGAAACGAGTCTATCACCGTACCCGTCAGCACAAGGTCGCCGAGCTTCGTCGTACGTTCGAAAACGACGAGCGCGCCCGTTTTCGATGCCGAAAGATCACTAAGCGCCGAAGCCACATTTTCTATCATAACCTCGACATCCGCCGCGTTCTTCTGTTCGGTTATGCTCCGTATTCCCTTTATTGAGCCGCCGCCGACCTTTTCGAGAGCGGCGCGCAGCTCCGGCTGAAAGACGATCACAAGAGCAATCAGTCCGACCTGGAATACGTTTTGCAGGAGAAAGCTCATGACCTTCATGTCAAAGACATTGCTTATTATCAGAAATCCGACAAGCAGAAGCAGTCCGAGAGACAGCTTCGCGGCGCGGCGCTGTCTTATGAAGCGGTAGACGTAATAAAGAAGCACCGCAACGCAGAATATATCTATAAAATCGATGAAAGTCATCATCGAAACACTGTGGACTATCCTTTTCCACAAATCCGCAAGCCACTCAACGATCATACGCCACTCCGCTTTTCAAACAAACCGTTTTTTATTTTCTGTAGAAATAAGCCTCGCGCTCCGCTCCCACGGAGATGAGCCACATTTCCTGACCCACAAGCTTCTCGATGAATCGGATATAATCCGCCGCCTCGCGGGGAAGCTCATCCATGCTGCGGCATCCGGAAATGTCGCATTTCCATCCGGGAACACATTCGATCACCGGCTTTGCAAGGTTAAGCGCCTCGCCTACGGGGAATTCGTCCACCCGTTTGCCGTCGATTTCGTATGCTACACACACCGGTATACTGTCAAGATACGAAAGCACGTCAAGCTTTGTGAGTGCGATCTTATCCGCGCCCTGGCAGCGTATTCCGTAGCGCGACGCAACCGCATCAAACGCGCCGACACGTCTCGGACGCCCCGTTGCGGCGCCGTACTCTCCGCCTGCCTTGCGAAGAGCCTCGGCTTCGTCTCCGTCCATCTCGACGGTAAAGGGTCCTTCGCCGACGCAGGAGGAATACGCCTTCATTATTCCGACGGTGGAATCAAGCTTGATTCCGGGTATTCCTGCGCCGATCGGAGCGTATGCCGCTATGGTGGAGGAAGACGAGGTGTACGGATAGATTCCGAAGTCTATATCGCGTAGCGCACCGAGCTGTGCTTCGAACATGATACGGTCGCCGCGTTCAGCCGCTTCTCTCAGGAACACCCCGGTATCGCAGATGTAATCCTTGAATTCGCCGCCGTAGGCATTGAGGTAATCCATCATATCCTCGAAGGAGGATTCCTCCGCGCCGTACACGTTCTCGATCATGAGATTTTTGTACGCAAGCACGTTCTTCAGACGGTGCTCAAGATATTCGGGGAAGAAAAGATCTCCCGTGCGGATGCACTTCTTTGCGTATTTATCGCTGTAAACGGGTGCGATTCCGCGAAGGGTCGAGCCGTACTTTTCGCCGGCAAGACGTGTCTCCTCAAGCTTGTCAAGTCTTACATGGTACGGCATTGTTATTACCGCACGGTCGCTTATCTTGAGATTTGCCGGACTGATCTCGATCCCGGCGCTGCGAAGGCGCTCGATCTCTCCGTGAAGATGCTTCAGATCAATAGCCATGCCGTTTCCCATAACGCACACGACGTTCGGGCGGGTAATGCCCGACGGAAGCAGATTAAGTATAAACTCTCCGCGATCGTTCACCACGGTATGGCCGGCATTGTTTCCGCCCTGATAACGAACAACGATATCCTGGCTCTCACTGAGAAGATCGACGACTCTGCCTTTACCCTCGTCTCCCCAATTTATTCCGACTATAGCTGTTAACATTTGTGCACCGTCCTTTTCCCGATTTCGGGATTTTTATAATTACATATCATTATAACATTTTTTTTCGTTTTTTACAGCCCCTTTTTGAAAAAAATATATATTTTTCGGGCAAGCCGCGCCGACGGCGGCAAAAGCGGCGCAAAACGGCTCTGCGGCTTGAGAAAAAACAGCCGACGAAAAAGCGGGATTCCTTAACGGAGAAATATGAAAACCGAACAGGATAAACAAAATGACAGTACAGTCGAAAGGCTGCACTCTCTTTTGCTTTTTCTTCAACAAATCTTGTAACCTTGCCGGAACCGATTTATTCTCAGCAAACATTGTGATATAATAGAAAAAACAAAGAAAATATTTTTGTCAGCAAATCAATAAATACCGCACTATATGAGTGAAAGGAGGCGAGAAAAATGCAAGAAACGAACCGAATGTGCGATCAGCTTATCAATGAATTTACTGAAAATTATATGGAAAAGTTGTTTTATTTTTGCTTGAAAAAGACAGGAAACAATGTTGAAGCTGAAGATCTGACGCAAGATATCGCGCTTCAGATTATAACGGCTTTGAACAGAGGGGCGATTCCAACGAGTTTTTCGGCGTGGGTATGGCAGATCGCGCGAAATCGTTATTCCGTATGGGCAACTGTAAAGCATAATCGAAACGAGTCGGTAACCGGTTCCGATATCGGCGATTATGAGATTGAGGATGAAAGCAAAAACATCCTTGATGAAATAATACATACAGAGCAAATGGCTCTGCTTCGGCGAGAGTTGGCGTTCATCAAAAGCGATTATCGCAATATCGTCGTTGCCTATTATACAGAAAGCAAAAGCGTTCGTGATATTGCATCTTCTCTCTCTCTTTCGATCAGTACGGTTCAGCAAAGACTTCACCGTGCAAGAATTATATTGAAAGAAGGTATGGATATGGCAAGAGAATTCGGAAAGCTTAGTTATAAACCCGAAAACATTACGTTTGTTATGAACGGAATGGTAGGAAAAAGCGGTGAACCATGGAATTATATTTCGCGTTTGCTCTGCAAAAACATTCTGCTTGCAGCTTATAGAAACCCCTCTACAGCAGAAGAGCTGGCAATGGAGGTTGGGGTAGCTCTTCCGTATATGGAAGAAGAACTATCGACACTTACGGAAGCCACCTTAATGAAGAAAAACGGGAATCAATACGAAACAAATATCTTCATCGTAAGTGCAGAAGCGCAGGAAAAGATTTACGCACATTTGCGCGGAATTACCCCTGAACTCACAAAAGCTGTAATAGAAGCCATGGAATATGATATCAAGTGGCGAAACGATAATTGTCCGAAATGGCATGAGGGGTATCAGCCGTTTGAGGATATGAAATGGGCACTGCTTATGACAGAAACTGATGCTGTCAATTCCTACACGCTGAAACCGTTTAATAAAAATGCGGCAGAGGTTACCAATATCGGTTCTTGGGGACATACTCTTCGTCCCGACGGAGGAGAATGGGATCTTCTCGGCATGGAAAATTATCTCGGCAGCAAGCCGAATTTTGTCGGACTCAGCGGTTGTGTGTCAAATCCCGCGGAGAAAGATCTGCCTGAAATTTATTTCCGTCAATACAGGTTTGAATTCGGCGGAATTGAAGATAGGACGCCTCCGTTTCTTAATTATGCAGACGGTCAAGCAATGGTGGCAGTTGCTGACGGTAACAGCGCAGATGTAGACAAGACTATACTAAAAAGATTGGAAACAAACGGATATATTAAAAGCACAGATGAGGGATATGTTCCGACTATCATGGTTATGTACAGGGATAAATCACGCAAAATGCCCCCGGATGCACGCAAAGAGTTTGAGGCACTTCGTTGTAAAGCAGCAGAGATTGCTGCACGACATTATTTGTTCTGCCGCGAACAGATCTATAAAGAAATTCCCGGCTTTCTTAAAGAAGATGAATTCCAAATCGATCACGCTTGTGCAAATGTTTTTGCTATGCGCGGCGCAGTATTGGAAGAGGCTGTCAGACAAGGTTTTTTAACCTTTGATAAGGATAATGACAAACAGATGCTGGGAGCATATTTGATCATATAAATTGAACTACCGCCGAGAGCAAGCATTACAGCTGCTCTCGGCGATGTCTTTGCTTACGCCGAAACGGAACAGTATTTCCGTTATCCATATACTTTATGCGCCCGATTTTACAAAAGTTTCCTATGCATGGAATAATAAGACTGCCGACCGAGGTTGGATAAAAACCGAATACCGAGTGCCGCGACAGTTGCTACTGTCACCCTGTCGCTTGAAAGACAGCACCGCACACAGCATCTGCTTCTCATAAGCAGTTACCTTTTTGAGTTTTAAGACTCGTACATACATCGGCACGGAACATTGAAAGCGAACCAAACCGTTCGTCAATTTGTGTTTCCGTTTCGACGTATGTGCGAGTCTTTTTGTTTTGCTCTCGCCTTGATTACATATGAAATTTGAAGGCGGAATGTAAGTGATTGTATCACCCGGCAATTCTCCGTCAAGAACATCCGCAAAACGCACTCTGCCGTTTTTTTCATAAAGGTTGCAAAATTACTTGTCATAATAAAGCCCGACACACGGCAAATTAAAGAGTGAAAACGCAGTATTTCACCCCGTAAATTATCCGTATGAAAGGCTTCTCTTATGAAAATCATCAAAAAAACCCTTCTTTATATATTCACTCTGGCGGCGGCGTTTTCGCTGCCGTCTCTCAAATATATTCCCGGAATTGCCGCCGAAGATGCCTCCGGACTCTCGACAAAAGCTTTTTCCGCGGCGCAGGATGCGGTATCCGCTTTCTCCGAGGACGTTTCCGCTCTCTTCGTATCGTCGAAAAAAAGCGCCCTGCCGGACGGCACAAAAGACATCACGGTCATCCCCGGCGGGATACCGTTCGGCGTAAAGCTTTATGCCGACGGGCTTATCGTCGTCGGCTTCGGAAATATTGAGGAGGCAAAAGGTCCCGCATCTCCGGCGCTTGATGCCGGAATGAAAATACACGACATAATCACAAAGGTAAACGGAAAAAGCGCATCGAACGCCGAAGATTTCGTTTCCTTCGTCGAGAGCTCCGGCGGAAAAGCGATGGAGATAGAATTTCGCCGCGGCGAATCCGAAATGAAATGCAGGATCACGCCGACTCTCTCCGGTGCGGACGGGAAATACCGTACCGGGATGTGGGTACGCGACAGCACTGCGGGAATCGGCACGGTGACCTTTGTGGTTCCCGAGACACTCGCCTTCGGAGGGCTCGGTCACGGAATATGCGACATCTCCTCCGGCGAGCTTGTGCCTCTTCTGCGAGGCAGCGTATCCGACGTTGAGATCAACTCGGTTGAGCGAGGAGTGAGCGGCGATCCCGGAGAGCTGCACGGAATTTTCGTTTCGGGCAAGCGAGGAAGCGTGATCGCCAACACCGAAAACGGCATATTCGGAGTGTATTCTTCCCTTCCCGACGCGCTCGCGAAAAAAGAGCGAATTGCCGTCGGAAAAAGGAGCGAAATCCACGACGGAGATGCAGTCATATATTGCACCCTCGGAAATACGACGGAGGAATATTCGGTTTCCATATCGAATATCGGATCAAAGGATTCCTCATCGAAGAATTTCACGGTAACGGTGACCGACGAAAAGCTCCTTGAACTCACCGGCGGTATTGTTCAGGGGATGAGCGGCAGCCCGATCATCCAGGACGGAAAGCTTGTCGGCGCCGTAACGCATGTTCTTATATCGGATCCGACGCGCGGATACGGTATCTTCATCGAGAACATGCTCGATGCGATAAAATAACGTGCAGCCGCAGCATCCTTTTCGGGCGCGGAGAGCGGGAACTTCGGCGGGATCGGAGCTTCCGCTTTTCTCTGCCAATTTGTTCCGATGCGATTTTTTGTGCGTTATTTTCCGCTTTCGGGGAAATAATCATATACACACCGTGTAAAGCAAAGTGAAATTTACGCCTCTTCCCCGTCCGTGCCACTTCGGCATCGGATATATTTTCTCTCGGCGAGGTTTTAAAATGTATTATAACAAAGTGGAAATATGCGGGATAAACACTTCTCATCTTCCGGTCCTTTCCTCGGCGAAGAAGGCGGAACTTCTCAGGCGTTCAAAGGACGGGGACGAGGGCGCGCGCCGTGAGCTGATCGACGGCAATCTCCGTCTCGTGCTCAGTGTGATCCAGCGCTTTTCGAACAGGCACGAAAACATGGACGATCTGTTTCAGGTCGGCTGTATCGGTCTGATAAAGGCGATAGACAATTTCAACCTTGAGCTTGACGTGAAATTTTCCACCTATGCCGTTCCGATGATAATAGGAGAGGTGCGGCGTTATCTCAGAGATTCCGGCACTATCCGCGTAAGCCGGAGCGTGCGCGATCTTGCATACCGTGCGCTTCAGGTGCGCGAACAGCTTTCGTTCTCAATGTCAACGGAGCCGACGGTCGAGCAGATTGCCGCCGCGCTCGGCGAAAGCTGTGATGCCGTACTCAACGCGATAGAATCGGTAGCGCAGCCGATGTCGCTTTACGAACCTGTTTACGGCGACGGTGGCGACAGTATCTATGTTATGGATCAGATACGCGACACGGGCTCGAGCGACGAAATATGGCTCGAGGATATCGCTCTCAAGGAGGCGATGAAGCACCTCTCGGAGAGGGAGCTCAAAATAGTGAAAATGAGATTCTACAAAGGAAAAACGCAGATGGAGATCGCCGACGAGATCGGAATTTCGCAAGCTCAGGTGTCGCGCCTTGAAAAAGGCGCGATCGAACGGCTGCGGCGCGGAATGTAAACGCAGCACGTGCGCAGAACGCGCACGTCCTTCACGCGCGAAGCCGCAGCAAGGCTCTCAAGGCGTACGAAAAGCACAATCCGACGGCAGACGGATATGCGTCTGCGTTTCTCAAGAGCAGCGCCGAAGTGAATTTTTTCACGAAATCATAAAAAAGGATTGACAAAAAGAAAAGTATCTGATATAATATCATACGTTCTGAGGCATTGCGGAATTGTGTAACGGTAGCACGGCAGACTCTGACTCTGTTTGTTGGGGTTCGAATCCCTATTCCGCAGCCAAAAGAAAAGAGCACCCAAGAGGTGCTCTTTTCTTTTGGCTATAGGGATTCGAACGGGCTCGGTAGTGAATGACCTGCCGGTGGCAGGTCAGAGCCGAGGTGACCTGACGTCGTCGAGACTGACCGAGCGTCGTCGAGACGCGAGAATTCGAATCCCGATTATTTTTTTTGAGATAATGGATTCGAACGGGCTCGGCAGTGAATGAGGCGCCTGCGGCACGTCAGAGCCGAGGTGACCTGACGTCGTCGAGACGCGAGAATTCGAATCCCGATTTCGGGTGTCGTCACTGCTGTTTTTTTGCTTCTCACACGACGGTGAAATCAGTTATGAAACTCGTACCATGTTGAGTGTCTGATTTTGATGCAGGCACGAAGAAAACAGCACTTTGGCAAGTCCAAGTGCCGAAAAACGGAGATTTCGAGAGATTTCTCCTGCCCCAATCCGTCAAAGCGGATTGGGGCTATTTTCTGACTCTGAAGTTTTTCGAAATTTTGTAGATGCATTTCCGCGCTTTGCGCATCTTTTCGGGTCTGTAGACAGATTCGAACCGCCACACACTTTCCGAAGCCTTTCAAAAATCCTTCCCATTCAAAATTTTTTACAAACCCATAGATGCAACGGTCTTATGGACAGATTTGAACTTGTAAAACGCTTGAAATGTCTACCAAAGTGTGGTATAATAAAGTGTATTCAAATGAAAGGAGATAAAAATATGGACTTTAAGCTCCTCATTCGAAGATTTTTCGCATTTGTAATTGACTGGAATATTATGTTCGGTGTTGCTGTGGCACTTATGTTCTATTGCCCCTGGAGCAATCCTGAATATCTGCTTTATCCGAGCATCAAGATGCTTACTTCTGCGGGATTCCTATTGGGACTTATATGGTTGCCCCTTTACTGCTTATTCAAAGATTGCTTATTTGGAAGAAGGAGTTTGGGCAAACTGATCTGCGGTTTGATGATTCAAGATTCCGAAACAGGGGGAAAAGCATCTTTCGGCCGTTTGATTTTGAGAAACGTTACATACGTGATCGTGCAGATTGAAGGAATTGTCGTTTTAGTTAATAAAGGTAAACGATTGGGTGATTCTATCGCTAAAACGCAGGTAGTGAGAAACATTAAGAATACATAGATTCGTTTGCAAGCATGGCTTTAAAAGTCCGGTAGGTCGCGGATACTTTTAACTCCCATAATCGCCAAGGGGTTAGTGTACCCTCTGCAAAATCGATGTGCATCTAAATTGTATACACACGGTTTTGCATCTAAATCGAACACACATCACAAAAGAAAAGAGCACCTCTTGGGTGCTCTTTTCTTTTGGCTATAGGGATTCG
>URSW01000036.1 GCA_900550625.1 uncultured Eubacteriales bacterium | reverse complement strand
ACGCATTCGAGAAGAAGATGGCCGCGCTCGAGGGCGGCGTCGCCGCCGTTGCGGTCAGCGCGGGGCAGACCGCCTCGTCGTTATAGAGCGTCGGCATTCCGCATCCCGTGGCTATTGTCTTATACGCTTCGCGCAGCAGTCTCTCCGGCGTATTACGATGGCATCGCATTGTAAGATTCGGCGTCTGATACTTAAACTTGCGCGTGACGTCGAGTATCTCGTATGTAAGGTCGTTCGAAATATCGTTCCAATTTTCGTCGGAGCCGGAAATGATTCCACGTTCTTGTGTTGTGGAAGAAATTCCATATATTTTCGAGGTATTCTCTTCTGAGCCCGGCATCCGTCTTTTTCCAAAGAGGATACATGTACTGATCGAAATGACCGGGCGAGTCAACTCCGTCGAAGGTGAACAGCATCGTATAAACTATGCAGGCTTCGGCAAAGTCGAGACACGGCGATTTCGGCGCGTGAGTGAACGTATCGCGCAGCTTTTCAAGATGTGCGCGGCGGGCGGAATCCGTCTCGTCCTCAAGCATCCGCGAGGCGATCTCACCCGCTCTCGCGCCGAGAACGTCAACGGCATCCATGGCGGTATTGATGGCTTCATAAAACTCCGCGCTTCCCGTATTTTTCATGCTGTACGCGGTTATCTTTTTCCTTATAAAATCCGTTCCGTGTGAGGCAATCGCCGCAAACTCGGGAACGGCGTGACCTGTCCATGTTCCTCCCCACAAAGATCCGGAATGAAGAAGGTCGAGTTCTGTCTGGGAAAATGCGTCAAACACCTTCGGACCTGTCGCATACCCCTTCATATTGTCAATGATATACCGAATATCAGCGGCACTTTCCGGATAATCCTCACAGAGGCGCTCCAAGCCGTCTTCATTGCAGGTAATCCCGCCTCCGAAGGTAAGAGTGCAGTTCATGCCCTGAAAAGCGTAGACAAGCCCGAGATCGGGATCAACGGTTATGTTCATTTTCTCCGCTGCGCGCAAAAGACCCGAGGCTGCTTTCTTACTCAGATTTTCGCTTTCGCATGAAAGAAATCCGACCGCAAAAGGTTCAAATTCAGTTGTAAAGCCGTACATAGACACCTCCGCATAATTATGAGATCATACAGATTCATTGTAGCATAGTGAAGTCGGCTTTGTCAATACTCATTTTGCAAGGCTTTCGCCTATCCATTTTCCGGAGCGAAACCGTCCGACGAACATAGATGCACGGAACACCCAATCCATTACCATGGCGCACCACACGCCGATCGCGCCGAGGGAGAATCCCAAGGCGAAAATATAGCTGAACACTATGCGGAACATACCCATTGAGAACACCGAGACTGCGAGAGTGTATTTCACGTCGCCTCCCGCGCGAAGCACATTCGGCATTACAAAAGCCGAAGGCCAAAGAATTATCGCAAATGCGGTATGGATAAGCACGAGTATGATCGCAAGGTGCTGCGCCTCTGCGGAGACGTTGTAAATCGGAACGGTGAGCGGAAGCGTCGCCATAACAAGTATGTTTGCAACCGCGGTCAGCGCGTATGCGATCTTCATCAGCTTCCTTGCGTAGAAATACGCTTCGTCCTTCATCTGTGCTCCCACGCACTGACCGACGACGGTGATCACGGCAAGCTGAAGTCCCTTTCCGGGGATGCATCCGAAGGAATCGAGATTGTTCGCTATCGCATTTGCCGCGATCTGCGCGGTGCCGAAGCCCGTTATGATTATGACCACGAGGATACGCCCGAGCTGGAAGAGGCTGTTTTCAAAGCAGGACGGCAAGCCTATGTAGAGTATTTTCCTTATGACGGAAAGATCCGGGATCATGTTGCGAAGTCTGAGCCTAAGTTCTGAATCCTTTACGGAAAGGCGGACAAGAAGAAACGCCATCGCGCAGAATCTCGAGAGCAGAGTGGACAGCGCCGCGCCCGCGACGCCCATGCCGAAGCCGAAAATAAAAATCGAGTTGCCTATTATATTTATAATGTTTATAACAAGCGACGAGATCATTGAAATGCGGCTGTTCCCCATCGAGCGGAAAAGCGCCGCAGCCGCGTTGTAAACGGAGATAAACGGGAACGAAAGCGCGGTTACGGTGAAATATGTAAGTGCGCTTGCCATTACCTCATCCTCTACCGAGCGGAACAGCAGACGGAGAAGCGGTCGTCGAAGGAGAAGTACTGCCGCGCTCACTGCAATCCCGGAGATCGCCGCTATGAGTATAAGCTGTCCCGAGGAGCGCTCGCTTCCGCGCCTGTTTTTCGCGCCGATAAATTGGCTTGCGACGACCGCGCCGCCGGAGGCAAGACCCGCGAATATGTCTATTATAAGCACGTTGAGCATATCTACAAGAGAGACGCCCGACACGGCGCTCTCGCCGACGGTGGAGACCATCATCGTATCCGCTATTCCGAGGGATATTGCGAGAAACTGCTCGATTATGAGCGGTATCAAAAGACTTTTTAACGCTTTATTTGAAAACATCGGATACTCCGTTTGAGATATAGTTTAGTGCTGCCGCGAGCAGGACCTCGCGTGTGTTCGGCAAGATTCCCGAGCAAACCGAATCAAGAAGGAAGGAAAGCGTTTTGCCGACAGCCCTTCCTTCCATACCGAGAGCGGTCAGATCTTCCCCATCAACAGCGAGATCCGAAAGAGAGACGCACTCTCCCGAAGCTTCGATTTCGGCAAGCTCACAGGATACGCACTGCGCGCGCCGGCGCTCGTCCGTAATTATTCCCGCATATTCAAGACATTCGCCGTAAAAGCTGCGACATTCGCGTATCAGGCGGCACTTTTCCGCCCTGCTTTCGGGAATGGATTCGGTCGCGGCAATGCGCGAAACCTTGCTGGCGAACTTCGTCGGCATTTTGAGAAGCCGTGCGGCATCGGCGGACGAAGTGCCGAAAATCAGTGTAAAGCGCACGTCGGGGCATGAGGAGAGAAGCATCGCGGAAAGGTCGGGACACGTCAAAGGCTCCGGCAAAGCGGCGGCAATGACATCGGAAAATTCCGGGATCACCTTTTCCGGAAAGTCGGACGCGAGTATCGCGTAAAGCTCCGAGCTGATTCGCTCGACCGAAACGTTCTTCATAAGTCCGGCGCACCGATGCATCGCCCCGGCAGTTTCCCGTTCTATCGTGAATCCGAGCACGGCGCTGAAGCGAAGTGCGCGCAGGATTCTGAGCGCATCCTCGGAAAAGCGTTCGTCGGGTACGCCGACCGCGCGGATCAGCTTATCACGAAGGTCGTCCTCGCCACGGTACGGATCGCATATTTCTCCCGGGCGCGCCGCCATTGCGTTTACCGTGAAATCCCGTCTTGCAAGATCGTCGCCGAGGCTTCCGGTGAACGTCACCTCGTCGGGTCTGCGCATATCGGTATATTTCCCGTCGAGTCGAAACGCCGTTACCTCGCAGGAGGCGGCGCTTTCGTCGCCGTTTTTCACGACTACCGTAACGGTGCCGTGCTTCAGTCCGGACAGCGCTTTCACCGAAAAATCAGGCGGGGCCATGATCCGCATCGTCTCCTCCGGGCGGGCAGACGACGCGATATCCCAATCATGCGGTGTGCGTCCGAGAAGCGAATCTCTCACGCACCCGCCGACCGCGTAGGCTTCGTATCCCGCGTTTTCATACGCGCCGAGAATGCGAAGGACATATTCTGGAAATTCAATTTTCACTCTGCCGCCTCCTTTACCGTCGGAAATTACACTTTTGCACGACAGTTTTCGGCGGCGCCGAAAACGTCACCGAAACGTTACTGCACCGCCGTAAACATTTTTATTGCTTTGAAAACATTGCATCCGCTTCGCGGTCGAGAGCGTCAAGCTGAACGCCGAGCGCCTCGCGCGTCTTCGCCTGCGAAAGAATGTAGACCTTTATCTTAGGCTCCGTGCCCGACGGACGGACGATATAGACGTCTCCGTTTTCGAGAACGTAATAAAGCATATTGGTCTTGGGAAGTCCCGTCTCGCCGACGCTTCCGTCGGAGCGTCTGACCGTGGAATCGAGATAGTCGCGCGTTTCGGCGACCTTCACGCCGCCGAGCGAAGCTGGGGAGTTTTCACGGAGTCCCTTCATGATCTTCGCCATCTGTCCGGCGGCATCAAGTCCGGTTATCTGAATGTTCTTGACTCTCTCGCCGAAGTAGCCGTATCTCTCGAACAGCTCATCAAGCGCATCGATGAGGGTCATGTTTTTCGCCTTGTAGAACGCCGCCATTTCGCATATCAGCATGGACGCCACGACAGCATCCTTATCGCGGGCATACGTTCCCTTCAGGTATCCGTAGCTCTCCTCAAATCCGAGGAGGAACGTACCGTGCCCTGCTGCAAGGTGCTCCTTTATGACCTCTCCGATAAATTTGAATCCGGTGAGTACATTATAAAATTTCACGCCGTGCGCATCGGCGATCTTTTCGGCAAGGTTTGCGGAAACCACCGATTTTACCGCGTAGGCATCGGACGGAAGCTTTCCTTCCTTCTCATATGCGGTGATAATATAATCGAGAAGAAGCGCGCCCATCTGATTTCCGGTAACGGTGTGGAATTCTCCGTCCTTGCCCTTCGCCATTACTCCGACGCGGTCGCAATCGGGATCGGTTGCGACGACAAGCTCGGAGGAAACCTTTTCGGCAAGCTCTATGCCAAGCTTGAACGCCTCGGGAAATTCCGGATTGGGATAATAAACGGTCGGGAACGATCCGTCGGGTGCCATCTGCTCGTCCACGGTGTAGAGATTTTTTACTCCCGCACGTCTGAGCACCTCGGGAACCATAACCGCGCCCGCTCCGTGAAGAGGAGTGTACACGATCCGGAGATCGTCTGCGACCGCCTTTATTGCGTCGGGATTTACCCTCTGTTCAAGCACGCACTCCATATAAGGCTCGTCGATCAGGTCGCTGACCGTGATTATCTTCGATTTGTCCGCCTTTTCGGAAGCAGGAACGTCCTTGAAGATATCGATGCTGTCCATTGCGTCCGAAACGCGCTTTGCGTGATCGGGCGGAAGCTGTGCTCCGTCCTCCCAATACGCCTTATATCCGTTGTATGCCGAAGGATTGTGAGAAGCGGTGATGTTTATTCCCGCGATGCAGCCGAGCTTGAGCACCGCATAGGAAAGCACGGGTGTCGGGCGGAGAGACGGGAAAAGGTATACCTTGATCCCCGACGCCGAGAGTACCTCGGCGCTGCGGCGCGCAAAAGCATCACTGTTGATACGGCTGTCATATGCGATCGCAACGCCGCGATCTGCCGCATTTTCCGCGAGAATAAGGCGTGCAAGTCCCTCCGTTGCGTGAGCCACGGTATACTCGTTCATGAACGCGCAACCGGCGCCCATTTTAGCACGGAGTCCCGCGGTACCGAAGGTCATGTATCCGGCAAAGCGCTCCTTCTTTTCGTCCTCGGTGAGAGCGACAAGCTCGCTTTTGACTTCGTCCGAAACCTCGGGGGCTGCCATCCATTTATTGAATTCGGTAACGTATGCTTCCATGTGATTTTTCCTTTATCATTTTATTTTTTTGCCGTATCAGAGTTCGCCGAGCAGAGAGTAGCTGTCGCTCAGGAATTCACTGAGTTCATCCGCGCTCAGTTTTCTCTGGCTGAGCTTTGCAAGGGTGTATACCTGCTTTGCGATGCGCTTTGCGTGAGCCTCATCCGCATCGACGGAAAGCTTTGTTATTATCGGGCACGATGTATTGACGATCAGCGTGGAATCAAGCAGTGCGTCGGGCATTGCCTCGCCCGCCGACATCGCATACATCTTCATCATATCCTCCATGCGGCGGCTCTCCTCGGACACGTTGAGAACGGCGGGAGTCGCGGTATCCTTCAACTTCTTGAATTCCACCTTCAGCTTTTCGCCGCCGAGGTCGCGAAAAAGCTTTGCAACGGACTCGATCTCTTCGGAATCCTCATCGGAAAGAGCGGACGCAACCTCCGCGTCCACGCGAAGGAATTTGACACCCTCGCGGTCGCCCTCGACGGTCTGTGCAAACTGCGTATCAAGCATGTTCGGAAGCACTACCACGTCTATGCCCTGTGCGGCAAACATGGAGATATACGCGCTCTGCGATGCCTTGTCCGTCGTATAGTATACCTTGTTTTCGTTGGTTTCCTTCGCGCTGTCGAGGTATTCGTCAAGCGTAACGTAGGTTCCGTCCGACTTTTCGTAAAGGATCGAACCCTTCACGCGGTCATAGAATTTGCGGTCGCGGATCGACGCATACTTGACAAAGGTCTTAATGTCGTCCCAAAGCTTCTCATACTTTTCCCTCTCGGTCGTGAACATCGAATTCAGCTTATCCGCAACCTTTTTCGTAATATGGGCTGCTATCTTCGTCACATATCCGCTGTTCTGGAGATAGCTTCTCGAAACGTTCAGAGGAAGCTCGGGGCAGTCGAGAACGCCGCGGAGCATCAGCAGATATTCGGGTATTACTTCCTTTATGTTGTCCGCAACGAATACCTGATTGTAATAGAGCTTCACCTGTCCCTCGATGCTCTCGAATTCGCTCTTTATCTTCGGGAAATAGAGAATTCCCTTGAAGTTGAGCGGGTAGTCGGCGCGGAGGTGAATGTGGAAAAGCGGCTCGCGGTAGTCGGCGAACACCTTTTTATAGAACTCGCTGTAATCCTCTTCGGTACATTCCGAAGGCTGACGGAGCCAAAGCGGATTCGTATCGTTGATCGGCTTTTCTTCCTCGCCCTCCTTCTTTTCGTCCTTTTCGTCGCCGTCCGTGATCTCCTCGAAGAAGATCGGCACGGGCATGAACGAGCAGTACTTGCCGAGGATCTCTTTCAGCTTATAAGCCGACAGGTATTCCTCACCCTCCTCGGAAATATGCATGACAACCGCCGTGCCGCGCTCGTCAAAAAGCTCATCCTCGGCGCTGCAATCGGTGAATATCTCCCACTCACCCTCGGAAGAGCATGTCCACTTGACGGCAGGCGCTCCCGTATACGAACGTGTATACACATCAACGGTGTCGCTCACCATGAACGACGAATAGAAGCCGAGGCCGAAGTGACCGATTATGCCGTCACCCGAAGGATCGTCGCCCTCCTTGCCCTCGTATTTCTCGATAAAGTCGAGCGCTCCCGACAGTGCTATCTGGCAGAGGTATTTTCTGAGCTCCTCCTCGTCCATTCCGATTCCGTTATCGGACACGGTGATCGTCTTCTGCGTGCTGTCGAGTACAACCTTTATTTTCAGTGATTCGATATCCGTATCCTTTGCTTCGCCGAGAGAATAAAGTCTTTTCAGCTTTGTAGCCGCGTCGCACGCATTGGACACGATCTCACGAAGAAATATCTCCTTTTCCGAATAAAGCCATTTCTTTATCACGGGGAATATATGCTCCATCTGAACGGATATTCCGCCGCGTTTGTTTTCTTCCGACACGATAATCATCCCTCCCAAATAAAATAATATTCTATCCATATTATTATATTGTCATGCGCCCGAAAAGTCAAGCGAACAAGCAAAAATACCCGCTTCCTCGGCGGATTTATTTTCATCGGACGAAACTGACGTGAAAAATAAAAAGGCGAAGCCGGCACATTTTGTCCGACTCCGCCCGAGCGATCATTTCCGGATGTTTTCCGCAAAATACCGACGACGGAATTCCCGCTGAATTTACAGGGTGATATTTTCGCGTTCGGCGATGAATCTCACCACGGAATCCGTGGTATTCGCTCCGATCACGCCGTCCGCACGGCGGATCACTTCATCCTTCGCATTTGAGACGGCGTAGCATTCGTCGCAGGCTTCAAAAAGAGAAATATCGTTCAGATTGTCGCCGAAGCCTATCATGCGATCGGCTCCGATCCGCTTTTTAAGCGAAGAAGCGGCAGCGTACTTTGACACTCCCACGGCGCACGCCTCGAGATACCAAAAATCGGTGTTGTAAATGTCGCGGTAAAACTCGATATGAAGCTCGCTTTCGCGCGAAAGCTCATCGTAAACGGATGAAAGCTCATCGTAATACCCCGCAAGCGAAAAGTACACCGCGCACCGTCCGAGGCAGTCGCCGAAGCCGTCGGTACGGGTAAAGACCTTGCCGTACTTCTCCTCGCGCTCGACGCGGAACTGTCTCGAGTGAGGCGTATCCGTGCGCTCGTAAAAGGTTGAAAGCCGCCCTCCGTCAATCGTATAAAGAAAGCCCGACGTTCCCGAAACCGCGTCGAAAAGCTTTTTCTTCGCGCACTCCGACATCGCGTTTATCTCAACATAGCGTTTTTCCGAGAGATCGAACGTGCACACGCCGTTCATCAGTATAACGGGGACGGTCAATCCCGTATCCGCAAGTATATGCGATACCGTGGCAGCCGTTCTTGCGGTGGCGGCGCTTATGAGAATCCCGCGGGAGGAGAAATGCCGAAGCGCTTCCCGCGATTTTTCCGACAGCGATGCGTCGGAGGAAAGAAGAGTGCCGTCAAGATCCGATATGTACAGTGTTTTCATATCACGATTCCCCTTCGCGTCCGAGCTCTTCAAGAAACCGCGCAAACTCATCCGAGGTGTTGCGCGCGTATTTTTCAAAGAGATCGCGGGTAAAGAATGCAGAGCCCGCCTCGCCCTCCGCCGAGGCGCTGTCCCGTGCGTGAAGGAGGAAGCGCTTTATCTCCGGCGCGGGATACTCCGGCATCGAGAAATACGCGCTCTCCGGCAGAGACACCATTTCATCGAGGATGCGCCCGCACCACGGATTGGTGCGGTATATCTCGCGTCCGGCAAGGGTTATCTCACGCCTGTAATCGTGAAACCAATCTTCTCCCGTATATGAATCCCTGTGCATTTTCTGAGGTCCGACATCCCATGTGTAATCGGCAAAAAGATAGAACACGGTTCCGAGCAGAAACGGGTCGGAAAGGTCAAGCCCCCGTGCAAAATCGCGCAGAGCCGCGGGGCGCGCCTCCGTCGGGATATCGCGGAAATGCGTATGGTCCTTGAATTCGCGCACGTCAATGCAGTCCGGTGCGATGCAGCCGACGCAGAACACCGGATCCATTTCCGGCGCGTAATCCGCCGCGCAGAGAAGGTGTATCATAGTAGAAGGCACGCGCTCACCTTACTTTCTCGAAGGATCGTAAACCGCACGCTCTCCGCCGATAAATTTCGGTCTTGTGCGTGCCGCCGTTACAAGTGCTTCGCCGATCCTGTTATGCTCAAGTCTTACAGGAACGGCAACCTCACGAAGCTGCATACCGATCATGACCGAGCCGATATCGAGTCCGAGATGCGCTCTGACGTGTTCAACCGTACACGGTTCGGAAAGCTCGCCCCAGAGCGCGGTCGGGAAGCTGCCTCCCGCCTTGGGCCGGGGCACTGCGTTGACCTCGTCAAGGATATATTTTTCGGCTGCCTCGCGTTCGAGAACAACAGCGCGGTTCAGGTGCTCGCAGCACTGCGCGCAGAGGTAAAGAGAGTTTTCGCGGCACGCGCGGAGCACTCCGAGGCACGCGCTTCTGCCGATATCGGGAGCGCTGTTCGTTCCTGGATTCGAGCCGAGTATCTCGCTCGTCGAGCAGCCGACGACGAAGAGCGACCCGGGCTTCGGCTTTGCGATCCGTATTATCTCGCCGGCGGCTTCGTAAGCCTGAGCTTCGTATTTTGAAAGTTCCGACATGATTTCAGATATACCGCAAGGTGCGGTTTCCCTTTCTTTTATATTGAAGAACACACGGAGAAAAATCCCCGTGCGTTCCTGTCTGTCTTATTTTTCGAGTGCAAGACGGTTTTTCAGGCGGAGTCTGTCAAATGCGAATCCGAGAGCGATGTATATTGCCGCGGAAGAAACAGCCTGTGCCGCATTCCACGGAACGGAAAGCAGAGGTGTTGTCCAGCTTCCGTAGATAAAGCCTTCGGCGACATAATATCCGCCGACGGTTACGACCGCAGCCGCCGCACATGCCGCAATATTTCTTCCGCATACGACGGTGCTCTTCTTACGGGTAAAGAATACCGTAAGAGCAGCCTTTATGAAGAGAGTCCACGGTGCCCAGACGGCAGCACCGCCGAGAATATCGGCAAGTGCTCCGCCGATTGCCGCGCCTGCAGCGGCGAACGGAAGAGGAAGAATGCTTGCCGCAAGGTATATCGCCATATCGCCGGGATGGATATATCCCTGTCCGCCCATTATCGGAATCTTGATAAACATCGTCAGCACGCACGTCAGTGCGGCGAACATGGCGGCGGCAACGCCGCAGCGAAGATTTTTTGAGCTTTTCATTTTTCCTTCCTTTCCTTTTGCCGCGAACTTACTGTACAAGATCGCAGAATTTTGCTTTTATAAAACCGGCGAGGTCTTCGGGTGAAAGAATAAGCTGAACGCCGCGCATGCCGGCACTGACGTAAATCCGCTCGTGATTTTTTGCGCTGACGTCTATAAACGCGGGATACGCTTTCTTCATTCCCACAGGTGAGCATCCGCCGCGCACATACCCGGTCAGCGAAACAAGCTCCTTCACATGGATAAGCTCGACGCGCTTGTCGCCGGACGATGCCGCACATTTCTTGAGATCAAGCTCCGCGCACACGGGAATACAGAAAACGAGGATCCCCATACGCTCTCCGCGGGTCACAAGAGTCTTGAACATGATATCGGGGTCTATCCCGAGCACTTCTGCGGCATGTGCGCCGCTTAGGTCGCTTTCATCGTATTCGTAAGTACCCGTTTCAAAGGGGATATGCGCTTTTTCAAGAAGCCGCATGGCATTGGTGGTCGGCGTTTTTTCTTTTTTCATCTCAGCCTCGCAGTTTTACGGACTCGGTGCTCTGCGCCGTTTGTCCTTACACATATTATATAATAAACTTCTTTCAAATAAAAGAGAAAAAACACACAAAGAATGTTTTTTCTCTGCGGAATTGTCTGTTTATTTTAAAGAATTGCGTC
>URSW01000035.1 GCA_900550625.1 uncultured Eubacteriales bacterium | reverse complement strand
CACCGCGACCGCGTACATTCCCGCCGCCTTGGCGGCACGAATGCCCGAGAGCGAATCCTCGCACACCGCGCATTTTTCGGGAGGCACTCCCGCATCGGCGGCAGTCTTCAAAAAAATATCGGGAGCGGGCTTGAGATTTACAACATCCGCCCCGGTAACGACCGCGGCAAAATCGGAAATTCTTTTTCCTATGCACCCGAGGTTGCATTCGACCTTTATCCGGTCGGCGGCGGATGCGACCGCGCAGGCAAAGCGGCGGCGCTCAAGCTCGCAAAGAAGCGGAACCGTCCACGGCATAACGTGAACGAGCTCTCCCGCGTTCTCGCAGAAGAGGCGGTACGCTTCCTCCTTCATCCTTTCCTCATACGGCACGCCGTACATCTCCGAAACGCCGCCGACATATGCGCGGTCTCCCATTCCGCGAAACCGCGTGAAATCATCGGGCGAGGAATGTATTCCCCATTCTTCAAGCGCTCTGACCGTCATCTGTGCCATGGCGTCCTCGGAATCGACGAGAACGCCGTCCATATCAAATATGATAAGCTCAAACATTGCAGCCGAAGTGAGACGCGACATCGCCGAGGGCGATCTCGGTCTGTGTGCTGTCCGACATGTTTTTAAGCTGTGCGCGTCCGCTCTCAAGCTCGCTGTCGCCGAGTATGAGCGTATACCGCGCGCCGATCTTGTCGGCGTATTTCATCTGCGCCTTGAGGCTCCGTCCGACAATGTCGCACTCGGCGCAGATTCCGTTCTTTCTGAGATCGGAAACGATCTCGATCGCCCTGAGCTGCGCGCCGTCGCCCATGGAGGCGATATAAAGCTCGGGCACGTTTTCTTCGAAGTCAAGCGCGCCGCTCTGCTCCATTGCGAGTATGAGGCGGCTTATTCCCATCGCAAATCCCACGGCGGGCATATCCGGACCGCCGAGCTCCTTTACGAGACCGTCGTATCGTCCGCCGCCGCATATCGTGCTCTGTGCGCCGATGTCCTCGGCGATGAATTCGAACACCGTCCGCGTATAGTAATCAAGCCCGCGGACGATGTGCGGATCAATCCTGTACTCGGTGCCGGAGCTCTTCAGGCACTTTTCAAGCTTGTCCATGTGCGCGCGGCAATCATCGCAAAGGTTATCGACCGTTCTCGGCGCGCCCTCAGCAACGCGGCGGCAGCTTTCGTTCTTGCAGTCGAGAATGCGGAGCGGATTCGCTTCGAGACGTGTGCGGCAGGTATCGCAAAGCTCGGACTCGTTTGCGCGGAGATATGCGACGAGCTTCTCCCTATATTTCGGTCGGCACTCGGGGCAGCCGATCGAATTTATATGAAGCGCGGTATTCTTTATGCCGAGCTTCTTTATAAACGTATCCGCCATGGATATGACCGTGAAATCCGCCGCCGCATCCGGTGCGCCGAACATCTCGGTTCCGAACTGATAGAATTCGCGGCTGCGTCCCGCCTGCGGCTTCTCGTAGCGGAAGCAGTTTATTATGTAGAACAGGCGAAGCGGCATCGTATCCGAGCACTTGCCGTTCTCGATGACGGCGCGGACAACTCCCGCCGTTCCCTCGGGACGGAGCGCGAATCTTCTGCCCTCTCTGTCCTCAAAGGCATACATCTCCTTCTGTACGACGTCGGTCGTCTCGCCGACGCCGCGGGAAAACAGCCCGAGCTCCTCGAATGTCGGCGTTCTTATTTCCGTATAGCCGAAATTCCCGGCTACCGCCCTCGCCGTATCCTCTATTTTTCTCCACGCCGAGATTTCCGGCGCAGTAATATCCGCGGTTCCTCTCGGTCTGCGTATTTTCTCCATAGACGCGATCTTACCTTTCTTCTGAGGAAAACGCATATCCGCGGCATTTTCTCCGCAGAATGCGTTTTCCCGTTATTCTCCGATATTACAGTATATCAAACCGAACGGATTAAATCAAGTATGTCACGAAATTATCCTCCTTTTTTATTTTATTTTTCCCTCCTTCATTGATTTTTCCCTCTCTCATCGTGTATAATGTTATACAGTACGACGAAAGGAGGCTCGATTTTGAAGCGGAAAAAGACGGAAGTGATATCGCTTCGCCGCATATCGGCTGCGGTAAAAATGTTCTCCGAAAAGATCTACAGCGATCACATAACGCTGTATGCCGCGCAGTCCTCGTTTTTCACGATGATCGCAACCATCCCGTTCCTCATGCTTCTCATCACGCTCATACGCATAGTCTTTCCCGACGCGATCGACTCGGTATTCATCGAGCTTGAAAGGATACTGCCGGAGAAATTCTCGCCTCTTTTCTCAACCGTATACACCGAGATATCCTCGAAAAACACGGCGTCGGTGCTCTCGTTTTCCGCAATAACGATGTTCTGGAGCTCGTCCCGCGGAGTTGCCGCGGTTACGCGCGGGGTCGCCGGGGTCTACGGAACACGCGACCACGTCGGATTCTTCTCGGAGCTTGTGCGCTCGCTGTTCTACACCGTCGCATTCATGGCGCTGATAATCGCAACTCTCGTCGTCCTTGTATTCGGAGCCACCGTGCGCTCCATCGCCGAAAGCAGCTTTCCCGCCGCGCTTCACATATTCGATCTCATCATACGTCTGCGGATGTTTATATTCCTTGCGCTGCTCACGCTGTTCTTCTCTCTCGTGTATTCCGCAGTCTCCGGAAACGGTCGAAAAAACGCTTCGGAAAATGACGAAGCCCCCGTCGGATACCGACGTCAGATACCCGGCGCGTTCATCGCAGCGTCGGGCTGGATGCTGTATTCGTATTTCTATTCTCTGTATATCGTCTACTTCCCGAATGCATCGTACATTTACGGAAGCTTGGCGGCGGTCATTCTCTTCATGCTTTGGGTTTACTTCTGTATGATAATCTTTCTCGTCGGAGCGGAGATAAACAAGATCGGCTTCGTAATGATAAAGAATCGGAAAGCGCGCCTTTCGGAGGAAGAAAAGAAGAAAATATCAGAAGAAAGCGAAAGCCGGAGAGAAAACGAAGAAGCGTAAAGATCACAAAAATATCGGGGCTGTCCGCATCGGGCAGCCCCTTTTCGTCAGTTCTTCTTTTCTTTGACGGCGATCCATATCTCGCAGGTATAATCGGAATTTTGAACGTCCGCCGAAGGATAGACCTCAAGCTCCACGCCGCTCCCGTATTCGTAAGCGGTATTCTGCGGGAAGAATTCGGTGCAGATCCTGCGGTAGATCTCTCTGAAAGCGTCGGGCATTCTGCCGCGGCACACGAACACCGCATAGGTATGCGCGGGAATCTCAACGATATCGAAGCCGTCTTCGGCGACTTCTGTGCCGTTGTACTCCGCGCCTATGCCGTAAGGAAATCCGTTGTCCGCCATCTCCCCCGAAAAGCATATTCCGAGAATTCCGTGAAATCTGCCAAAGTCGGCGTATTTGCACATCTTTTCGACGGCGCCGTCCTCGGTGCACTCTCTCCAGAATCCGGAGATATCGTCCGTCGCAAGGTCTCCCTGCGGCTTCTCGACACGCTTTCTCCTGCAAATCACCTTGAATGCATCCGCTTTTTCAATTCTGTAATCCATAATGTTTCCGCCCTCCAATATAAGCTTTACGGAAAGCCGGGAAAAGGATTTGACGTTTCCGCCGCGTCTCGCCTCGCTCGGGCTGATGCCGTGGAATCGGGTAAACGCTCTCGAGAAGCTCTCGGGAGTATCATATCCGCTCCGAAGCGCAATGTCGATGATCCTGTCGTCGGTGCGGTACAGCTCGTCCGCCGCGACCGACAGGCGGCGCATCCGTATATAATCTCCGAGCGTGTATCCGCACACCATGACGAACATCCGCTGAAAATGAAACGGCGAAGATGCGGCCTCGCGCGCGACCGCGCCGTAGTCCGCCGTTTCGTCAAGATGCGCTTCAACATAGTCTATCGCCCGCTGAATTCCCGTCATCCAATCCATCTTCCCTCTCCTTCCGTATGACATGATTATATCAGAGCGGTCGCCTTGTTTCATGACTTCCCGTGCGGACATATGTCATGAATTAAAACTTTTCCGTCGTGAATTTCGGCGTGCCGATCAGAAAAGGTCGGAGAATGTTTCCCCGACCTTTTTCGATCACCCTTCGCCGAACGTAACGATCTTTTTGAAGATTTCCTTCTGATAAGCATATGCTTTTCCGTCGTTCCGTCCGATAAGCGACGACGGATTCACCTCGCTGCGGAACGCGATCAGAATATCGTCCGGAAGCTTGTCAAGCCCGCTGAAATACTTGGCAAACGCGGTCGAGGAAAAGACGAAGGAATACTCGTCATACGTTCCCTCCGGAGCATGACCGAGAATATTTTCAAGAGGCTCAAGCGCTCCCGCCTCCTTTGCCTCCGCATAAAGCTCGGGGGTCAGAAGAAGAAGCGTACACTTGCCGTTCGCTATCATCGTCGCGTAAGCGTCGTGAGTCTTTTCGTTCTCATAGGCATTGTAGTACAGATCCTTTTTCACATATTCCTCCGCAAGGTCCTTCGGAACATAGGTGAGGCACTGTATCGAGATTTCGAGATCGCGCTCTCCCGAGACCTGCTTTATCGCATCGCACAGACTTGAGTAGACGGTCTTGCCCCCGTCCTCGGAAATGTTTATGTTACCGGGACCCGCGTACATCGCGTACAGATCGTAATCCGTCCTCCCCGCCATCTGAACGGCGCTGACCGTGATTATCACGGCAAACGCAAGTATGATAAGCGTCTGTATTTTATAATGATACCAAAAGTTTTCAAGCTTTTTCTTCATAGCGTTCTCCGTTATTCTGCGCCACGGATACGGCAGCGCTTACGGGCTGCGCCGTCCGTGCTCCGGCATATGCGGTATCCGAAAAAAGCCGAACGCCCTTCCGTTGACCGGAGGGCGTTCCGATGCGCCGAATGATACTCGGTCGTTTTTCGGTTATTTTTTGAGTGCGATTGCGGCTTTTGCGTTCTCCGCAATCGACTGTGCGTCGAGTCCGAAGTATGTGATAAGCTCTTTCGCGGTGCCGCTCTTTCCGAAGGTATCCTTTATTCCCGTCCGGATAACGGGCACGGGGCAGGTGCGCGCAAGAGTCTCGCAGACCGCGGCTCCGAGACCGCCGATCACGGAATGCTCCTCGGCGGTAACGATCGCGCCGCATCTCTGTGCCTCTGCGATAACCATTGCCTCGTCGATCGGCTTTATGGTCGCCATATTGACGACGGATGCGCAGATTCCTTCGGAAGCAAGGATCTCACGGGCGCCGAGCGCCTGTTCGACCATGATTCCCGCACATATTATGGAAACGTCGTTTCCTTCCGCCATCTTTGTTCCGCGTCCGATCTTGAAATCGTAATCGTTTCCGTAAAGCACCGGAACCGCCATTCTGCCGAAGCGCAGATAAACGGGACCTTCGTGCTCTATTGCCGCCTCGACCGCCTTTGCCGCCTCGGTAGCGTCCGCGGGATTGATAACCACCATTCCGGGGATCGTTCTCATGAGAGCGATGTCCTCGTTGCACTGATGGGTCGCGCCGTCCTCGCCGACGGTCGCGCCGGCGTGAGTTGCGCCGAGCTTGACGTTGATGTGAGGATATCCGACGGAGTTTCTCACCTGTTCAAACGAACGTCCCGCAAGGAACATTGCGAACGAGCTTGCAAACGGGATCTTGCCCGAAAGCGCAAGACCCGCCGCCACGCCGATCATGTTATTCTCGGCGATTCCGCAGTCGATAAAGCGATCGGGGTACGCCTTCTTGAACATTCCCGTCTTGGTTGCCGCCGCGAGATCGGCGTCGAGAACAACGAGATTTTCGTATTTCGCACCCATTTCGACGAGCGCTTTGCCGTAAGCCTCTCTTGTCGCTATCTTCTCAGCCATTACCTGTTACCTCCCAGCTCTGCCATTGCCTGCTCATACTGTTCGTCGTTCGGAGCGGCTCCGTGCCAATTCACATTATTCTCCATGAAGGAAACGCCCTTGCCCTTGACGCTCTTTGCGATTATCGCGGTGGGCTTGCCGGCGCTGCTCTTTGCAGCCTCGAACGCCGCTTCGAGAGAATCGAAGTCGTGCGCGTCCGCGTGAACGACGTTCCAGCCGAACGCTTCAAACTTCTTATCGTGCGGAGTGGGGTTCATGACCTCGGTAACGGGTCCGTCGATCTGGAGTCCGTTCCAGTCGATAATGAAACAGAGATTGTCGAGCTTGTAGTGGGCTGCGAACATTGCAGCCTCCCAAACCTCGCCCTCCTCGCTCTCGCCGTCGCCGACAAGCGCGTAAACGCGGCTGCCGTCTCCGTTCATCTTGGAGCCGAGCGCCATTCCGCAGGCAGCGGAGACGCCCTGTCCGAGCGATCCCGTAGACATTTCGACTCCGGGGGTATGCTTCATGTCCGGATGTCCCTGAAGATAGCTGCCGAGCTTTCTGAAGGTCTTGAGATCCTCTCTCGGGAAGTATCCTGCAAGGGAGAGCGTCGAATAAAGCGCAGGGGATGCGTGACCCTTCGAAAGCACGAATCTGTCCCTTCCGGGCATATCGGGCTTTGAGCTGTCGATATTCATCTCCTTGAAATAAAGGTATGCGAGTATGTCCGCTGCGGAAAGCGATCCGCCCGGATGTCCGCTCGATGCGGAATGAACCGCTTCGATTATACCGATGCGGATCTCGCGGGCCTTCTCCGCGAGAAACTCCCTCGTATTACTGTCCATGGTATTTACCGCGTCTTTGTCGGGCAAAGACTTCCTTTCTTTCGGAATCCGAAGGAGCGGACGTTTGCACCCGTCCTCCGGTATAGCCGTTTTCTGTTATTTCCGTTATACGCCGGTGTTTACATTACTAATTCTAATATATCCGGCGTCCGTTGTCAAATCGGATTTTGTGAACGCACGGGAGTATTAACATTTTTCGGTACCGCATTCCGGGCGTGATTTGTTGATCGGCACTTATTGTCAACCCGAATTTTTCGAATAAGATGTTCATATTCACGTCGGAATGCCGTTTTTGTACATCATTTGTTAAAGTTTGAGCTTACTGCAAAAGCGCGGCGAGCGCCTGCTCTATGCCGTTTTTCTTCTCGATATAGCGGGCGAGCTTCTCACGCTCAGCGTCAACGACGGCAGCGGGAGCGCGCGAGGTAAAGCTCTCGTTCGAAAGCTTTCCTTCAAGGCGCGCGATCTCGCCGTTTACCTTGTCGAGTTCGGTGCCGAGTCGCTTTTTTTCCGCTTCAAAATCAATGATGTCGGCAAGCGGCATGTAAATGGCGGCGCTGTCGGTGATGATCCGCACCGCGGTATCGTCGCTGTACGAATCGCAAAGCTCGACGGACTGAGCGGATGCAAGACGCTCAAAGAACGGATATACCGCCTCGCCGAACGCTTCGGGATAATTCGTAACGATCGTCACCTTCGCCTTTCTTGACGGGGGCACGTTCATCTCTGCACGGCGGGCGCGGATCGCGCGGATCGCGTCGATGACGCGCTCCATGGCGCCCTCTTCCTCCGGGAACGACGGTATATCGTCCGCCTCCGTGAAGCGGCGGAGCATTATCGTTTCATCCGCATCGGGAAGGTTCGTGTATATCTCCTCGGTAATGAACGGCATGAACGGGTGAAGCATAGTGAGGATCTCGCGGAGCACATAGGCAAGCACGTTCTGCGTATTTTCGGAGCGCTTTGAATTCTCGGCGTTCATCGACGGCTTTGCAAGCTCGATGTACCAATCGCAGTAGACATCCCAAACGAAATCGTAAAGTATGGAGAGCGCGATGCCGATCTCGAATCTGTCGAGGTTCTGGCTTACCGCCGCCGCAGTCTTTTTCAGCTTTGTGAGAATCCATTTGTCCTCGATCGCAAGATCACCCTCATCGGGAAGCGCGATCTTGTCTATCGTGAGATTCATCATGACGAAGCGCGCGGCGTTCCAAAGCTTGTTTGCGAAGTTGCGCGCCGCCTCGATCTTTTCATCGGAGAAGCGCATATCGTTTCCGGGGCTGTTGCCGGTGGCAAGCGCATAGCGAAGTGCGTCCGCGCCGTATTTCGAGATTATCTCGAGGGGATCGATTCCGTTGCCGAGAGATTTCGACATCTTGCGTCCCTGTGCATCGCGCACAAGTCCGTGGATGAGCACGGTATCGAACGGGATCTTGCCGGTATATTCAAGTCCGGAGAAGATCATTCTCGAAACCCAGAAAGTGATTATATCGTATCCGGTGACAAGCGTCGAGGTCGGGTAGAAGCGGCGCAGATCGTCGGTATCGTCGGGCCAGCCCATTGTGGAGAAGGGCCACAGCGCCGAGGAGAACCATGTGTCGAGGGTGTCGGGGTCCTGAGAGAGAGACGTGCCGCCGCACTTCGGGCAGCGCTCGGGAGCTTCCTTTGCGACCACCGTTTCTCCGCAGTCCGCGCAGTAGTACGCGGGGATGCGGTGTCCCCACCAAAGCTGACGCGAGATGCACCAATCGCGGATATTCTCCATCCAGTGGAAATAGTTTTTCTCGAATCTCTCGGGGACGAACTTTATCCTGCCGTCGCGCACTGCGTCGATCGCGGGACGCGCAAGCGGCTCCATTTTGACGAACCACTGAAGGGAAGCCTTCGGCTCGACTGTGGTTCCGCAGCGGTAGCAGGTGCCGACATTGTGAACATGATCCTCGACGGAGATAAGGCAGCCCTGCTCCTCGAGATCGGCGACGATCTTCTTTCTCGCCTCATATCTGTCCATTCCCGCGTAAGCCGGATAGTCGTCGGTGATCTTCGCGTCGTCGGTGAGCATATCGAGAACCTCGAGCCCGTGACGCTTGCCGACCTCGAAGTCGTTGGGGTCGTGAGCGGGAGTGATCTTCACGCAGCCCGTTCCGAAATCGCGCTCGACATACTCGTCGGCGACAACGGGGATTCTTCTGCCGACAAGCGGGAGGATGAGCATTTTTCCGACGATGTTCTTATAACGCTCGTCGTCCGGGTGAACCGCAACCGCCGTATCGCCGAGAAGGGTTTCGGGGCGTGTCGTTGCGATCTCGACATATCCGCTTCCGTCCTCGAACGGATAGCGGATATGCCAAAAATGTCCGGGCTGCTCCTCATATTCGACCTCGGCATCGGAGATCGACGTCAGGCATTTCGGGCACCAATTTATTATTCTCTTTCCGCGGTAAATGAGTCCCTTTTCGTAAAGGCGGATGAAAACCTCGCGCACCGCTTCGGAGCATCCTTCGTCCATCGTAAAGCGCTCTCTCGACCAATCGCAGGAGGAACCGAGCTTCTTGAGCTGCTCCACTATGCGTCCGCCGTACGTGCGCTTCCACGCCCACGCGCGCTCAAGGAATCCGTCGCGTCCGATATCGTCCTTGGTGATGCCTTCTCTGCGCATCGCCTCGACAATCTTCGCCTCGGTTGCGATGGACGCATGATCCGTTCCGGGAACCCAAAGGGTCGAAAATCCCTTCATCCTCTTATAGCGGACAAGCACATCCTGAAGAGTGTTGTCGAGCGCGTGTCCCATATGGAGCTGTCCGGTAATATTCGGCGGCGGTATAACGATAGAATACGTCGGTGCGTTTCTGTCGTCGGACGGTTTGAAATATCCGCGTTCCGACCATGTTTTGTAGAGCCTGTCCTCAAACGAGGACGGGTCATACGTCTTCGGAAGTTCTTTCATAGTATCTCCATTCCTCCGCATTTTCGCGGCGTCAAAAATTATTCTCGGTTGCGTCCGGGCATGCTTCGGGACCGCGCGTCAGGCGGACTGCCGAAAAAATAAAAAACGCCCCGACAACTCAGGGCGCCAAAAGCGCGGTACCACCCGAATTCGCCAGAAGGCGCACTCAAATCCCTTAACGCGGGAAACGCAGAGCCCTACTTGAATTCAGGCTCCGGACTCCGGGATGACTTCGCATACTTCGCCGCTGCGGCGCTTTCACCTTTCCGCCGCTCTCTGGGAGCCGTCCGCATGCTACTCTTTCCCATCTTCGTTTTTATGTATTTTACCATACAACTCCCTGCTTGTCAAGAAGTGCACCGTCTTTTTCACCGCTTCATTTTTTCGTTTTTGAAAAAATCTCGTTCTTCTCGTTGACTTAGAGTAAATGCGGTAGTATAATGAATGAAATGCAATCGGCAAAACTTACACCGCACGGCAAATAGGAGACCTTTATGAGCTTTAAAACTGAACTGCACTGCCATTCAAGAGATATAAGCCCCTGCTCGCACCAGGATGTCGACGGGATTGTCGAAAAATACACCGGCAGCGGATATGCTTCACTTGTCCTCGCCAATCACGCGGGAGAGTATATTTTCGACGAAGTCATACCGGACGGAACTTGGAAATCCAAGGTGGATTACTATTTCGATGCCGCGGAAAAGCTGCGCGATGCGGCGGGAGACCGGCTCACGATAATCGACGGAATGGAGCTTCGCTTCAACGAAAGCATAAACGATTATCTCGTATTCGGAGTGACACGCGAGAAATTCTACGATATCCCCGATGTTTTCTCATACTCTCCCGGACGTTTCCACGATTACGCGAAGGAAAATGACATGCTCTTCATTCAGGCGCACCCGATGCGCTTCGGAATGACGCTGACCTCACCCGACTGCCTCGACGGTTACGAAATCTTCAACGGACATCAGGGGCAGCGCTCCCACAACGATATTGCCAAGGCATGGGCGGAGCATTTCAACCGCCACAGTCTTATTCTGACCTCGGGCTCCGACAGCCATGAGCTCGGGCTGCCGACCTCGGGCGGCATCGTAACCGACGAAAAGATCTGCTCGTCCGATGAGCTTCTTTCCGTTCTCCGCTCCGGCAGTTATTCTCTCATACGCACCCCGCTCGGCGACGCGGAATACTGATCTCCGCCTTTCAGGCAGAAGGAGGACACCATGGACGGCATACGCGAAAAATTCATATCCTCGGCGGCTAAGCTCGGAATCGGCGATGCGCTTTCGGGTGCCGACGCGATAGTCTGCGCGCTCTCCGGAGGTGCGGATTCATGTGCCCTTCTCCTTCTGCTGAAGGAGTGTTATGCAAATGCAGAAATACGTGCTTTTCATGTGAATCACATGATACGCGGAGAGGAAGCGGACCGTGATGAAGAACACTGTCGAGCCTTATGCGGCAGGCTCGGCGTGCCTTTTGCGGTAAAGAAAACCGACGTTCCGGCGATGGCTGAAAAGCTTTCCCTCGGGCTTGAGGAAGCGGCGAGGACGGCACGGTATTCGGCGTTTGACGAATACCGAAATTCTCTGCTCGCGGAAGG